>DATEJJ010000122.1:0-14829 GCA_035278125.1 Rugosimonospora sp. | reverse complement strand
TCGGCGGCTCGGCCTCCGTGGGAGCCGGAGCCGGGGCTGGCGCCGGAGCCTGGGCCGGTGGGGCCGAGGTGGGCGTCGCGGCAGGAGGCGCCGCCCAGCCCGTCTGAGCGGGCGGGTACGGGCTGCCGGCCTCCGGCGGGTACCCGACCGTGGGGTACTGGCCGTAGCCCTGCGGCGGGTACCCGGGAGCCTGGGGCGGGTAGCCCTGCGGGTAGCCCTGCTGCTGCGGGTAGCCCTGCGGGTACCCGGGCACCGTCGGGTACGCGCCGCTCTGCCCGTACGCCGCCTGGTAGGCCGGGTACCCCGGCGGGTACCCGGGCGGTACCGCGACCGGCTTGGGCTTCGGCACGACGTACAGCGTCTGGTACACCCGCACCACCAGGAACGCCGCGAAGCCGAGCAGCACCAGCCAGACCAGCCGGGACAGCAGCGTCAGGAACGCGTCGAGGATCGAGCCGGTGTAGTCCAGGCCGACCGTCTGGATGAACGCGGCGAACAGGCTGACCAGCCCGAACAGCGCGGACACCGCGTACTCCAGCAGGGCACCCGTGGCCACGATCCGGGCCCGCGGTACGGCCGGCTTGAGCGCCGTGGCCAGCAGCACCGCGGCCAGCGGGAAGAAGATCGACACCAGCCCGACGTAGGTGTCGAACTGCCCGTTCGCGCGGCCGGAGAAGCTGGTCACCCGGGTGTCCTCCACGAACACCAGGAGCAGGCTGAGCACGGCGAACGCGATGAGCAGGCCGTTCACGCCGAGCAGGGCGAGCGCGCCCAACTCGCGGTAGGGCGCGAGTACCGGCCCCACCGGCTTGTCCCGGTCGGCCGGCGCGGGCGGGTTCGGGGCCGGGTCTGTCGGCTGGGTCGTCACGAGTCCCCCTCGGGCGGCGGTCGTGCATGTCGGAGTACGGCAACGTCAAGCGGCAAATCTAGAGGAACACGGCGCGCCGCGCGACCGGGCCCGGGGGGCGCGCCGCGCGCCGGGGGCCCTGCGGGAGGATGTGCGGCATGCGAATCGTCGTACTGGCCGGCGGCATCGGCGGGGCGCGCTTCCTGCTGGGGGTACGCGCGCTGGCTCGCGAGACCGGTGCCGAGGTGACCGCGGTCGTCAACGTCGGCGACGACGTGACCCTGCACGGGCTGCGGATCTGCCCCGACCTGGACAGCGTCATGTACACCCTGGGCGGCGGCGCGGACCGGGAGCGCGGCTGGGGCCGGGCGGGCGAGACCTGGGCGGTCAAGGACGAGCTGGCCGCGTACGGTGCCGAGCCCAGCTGGTTCGGGCTGGGCGACAAGGACGTGGCGACGCACCTGGTACGCACCCGGATGCTGGACGCCGGGTACCCGCTGTCCGCGGTCACCGAGGCGCTGTGCGACCGCTGGCAGCCCGGGGTACGCCTGCTGCCCGCCACGGACGAGCGGCTGGAGACGCACGTCGTGGTCGCCGACCCGCAGCAGCGGGCCATCCACTTCCAGGAGTGGTGGATCCGGTACCGGGCGGGCCTGCCCGCGCAGCGGTTCGTGTTCATCGGTGCGGACGCGGCCAAGCCCGCACCCGGCGTGCTGGAGGCGCTCGGGGCGGCGGACGCGGTACTGCTGGCGCCGAGCAACCCGGTGGTGTCGATCGCACCGGTCCTCGCCGTACCCGCGCTGCGCGAGGCCCTGGTCGCCGGTACCGCGCCGGTGGTGGGCGTGTCCCCGATCATCGGCGGGGCGCCGGTACGGGGCATGGCCGACAAGTGCCTCGCCGCCCTCGACGTCCCGTGTACCGCCGCCGGCGTCGGCGCCATGTACGCCGCCCGCTCGGCGGGCGGGGTACTGGACGGCTGGCTGGTGGACACCGTGGACGCGGATGTGGCGGTACCGGGGGTCCGGGTGCGGGATACTCCACTGTGGATGAGGGACGAGGCGGCGACGGCGGCGATGGTCCGCGCCGCGCTGGGGTTGGCGGGGGTGGCCACGTGGAGCTGACGGTCCGGCCGGTGCAGGGCATCGGCGAGGTACGCCCGGGCGACGACCTCGCCGCCCTGATCACCTCGGCCGCGCCGTGGCTCGCCGACGGGGACGTGCTGGTGGTGACCAGCAAGATCATCTCCAAGTCGGAGGGGCAACTGGTGGACGTGCCCACCGAGGGGCCGGAGCGGGAGGCGGCGCGGGAGGCGGTACTCGCCGGCCAGACCGCGCGGCCGGTGGCGCGGCGCGGGCACACCCGGATCGTGGCCACCCACCACGGCTTCGTGATGGCCTCCGCCGGCATCGACGCGTCCAATGTGGACCGAAGCCAGCTGGTCCTGCTCCCGGTCGACCCGGACGCCTCGGCCCGCGCGCTGCGTGCCGCGCTCCGCGAGCGGTACGGGCTGGACGTGGCCATCGTGGTGAGCGACACCATGGGCCGGCCGTGGCGCAGCGGCCTGACCGACGTGGCGCTCGGCGCTGCCGGCATCCCGGCGCTGCGTGACTACCGGGGCGAGCGGGACGCGCACGGCAACGAACTGCACGTCACCCAGGTGGCCGTGGTCGACGAGCTGTGCGCCGCCGCCGAGCTGGTCAAGGGGAAGTACGACCAGATCCCGGTGGCGGTGGTCCGCGGGCTGCACGCGACCGGCCAGCCGGACGGCCCGGGCGCCGCGGTGCTGGTACGCGACGTGGCGCAGGACCTGTTCTCACTGGGTACCGCCGAGGCGCGTACCGAGGGGCTGCGCGCGGCGGCGACCCTGCCCGAGGCGGCCGGCTTCGCGGACGTACCGGTGGCACCCACCCTGCTACGGCGCGCGCTGGACCTGCTGGGTCCGGAGCACCTGCGCCCGGTCGAGGCGGGTGCGCGGGACAAGCTGACCGAGACCGTCACCGGCGCGGCCGAGGTGGTCCTGCTGGTGGCGCCGGTGGAGCCGGCCGGCTGGGCGCGCGCCGGTGCCACCGGGTACCGGCTGCGGGTCGCGCTCGCGGCCGAGGGGCTGGCCAGTGCCTGGCTGCCGGTGGACCCGGACCGGATCACCGAGCTGGTCCCGCTCCCGCCCGGCCAGCTCGCGCTCGCCGCCCTCGCGGTCGGGTACCCGCTGGCGCCCTGACGGGCTGCCCGGCGCCCGGACGGGGCTACAGCAGGCGGGACTCGCCGCGCTCCTTCAGCGCGTCGACCAGGCGCTTGATCTCCTGGGCCCGGGAGCGGGGGCAGACCAGTACCGCGTCCGGCGTGTCCACCACGATCATGTCCTCGACCCCGAGCGCGGCGACCAGCCGGCCCGACTGCGGTACCACGATCAGCCCGGTCGAGTCGAGCAGCAGCACCTCGGGCTTCTCGCCCGGGTCCAGCACGACGTTGCCGCCCTCGCCCGCCGGCAGCACCTCGCCCAGCGTGTGGAAGTCGCCCACGTCGTTCCAGCCGAAGTCCCCGGGTACCGTCGCCACCAGGCCGGCGGCGGCAGCGCCCTCCATCACCGCGTAGTCCACCGAGATCTTCGGCAGCCCGGGCCAGATCTCGGCCAGCACCAGGTCCCGGCGGGGCGTGTCCCACGCTTCGGCGATCGCGCACAACCCCCGGTGCAGCTCCGGCTGCTGGCGGGCCAGTTCGCGCAGGAACGCGTCCACCCGCCAGACGAACATGCTGGCGTTCCAGAAGTACTGGCCGGACTCCACGTACGCGCGGGCCACCTCGTACGAGGGCTTCTCCTTGAACTCGTGCACCCGGCGTACCGGACCGTCGCCGACCAGCCCCGAGCACTCCAGGTAGCCGTACCCGGTCTCCGGGTGGGTGGGCGAGATCCCGACCGTCATCAGGAAGCCCTGCTCCGCGCCGGCCATCGCCTGGCGCAGTACCTCGACGAAGCGCTCGCCGTCGCGTACCAGATGATCCGAGGCGAAGGATCCCATCACCGCGTCGGGATCGCGGCGCTGGATGACCGCGGCGGCCAGGCCGATGGCCGCGCAGGAGTCGCGCGGCGCCGGCTCGATCAGCAGGTTCTCCTCGGGCAGCTCCGGCAGCTGGCGGGCGACGGCCGCGGCGTGCGAGACGCCGGTGACCACGTACAGGCGGCTCGGCTCGGCGAGGGGCGCCACGCGCTCGGCGGTGGCCTGCAGGAGCGTGGCCGGAGTGCCGGTCAGGGCGTGCAGGAACTTCGGGTTGGCGGCTCTGGACAGCGGCCACAGTCGGGTGCCGCTGCCGCCGGCCAGGATCACCGCGTGCAGCATCGGACCATCATGCCCGCGGGTGGTTGCCAACGCCGCGCGGGGTCTGTGAAATCCCGCGCGTGCCGCCGGTCGGGAAGCCGACAACGCCTACGCGGCGGCCCGTGCCCAGGAGGCCAGGTGCACCTCGGCGCTGGACTCCCAGGTGAACTCCTTGGCCCGGTCGAAGCCGGCCTTGGCCAGGCTCAGCCGCCGGTTCTCGTCGTCCAGCAGCGCACCGAGGTCGCGCGCGATCTCCTCCGGGCGCTCGCCGGTGTACGCCACCGCGTCGCCGCCCACCTCCGGCAGGGACAGCCGCGGCGTGGTCAGCACCGGGGCACCGCACGCCATCGCCTCCAGGATCGGCAGGCCGAAGCCCTCACCGTGGGACGGGTACGCCGCCACCAGCGCGCCGCCCAGGTAGCCGGGCAGGTCCGCGTAGCGCAGGTAGCCGGGGCGCAGCAGGCGCAGCTGCGCGGGTACCTCGGTCACCGCGTGGTCGATCTCGTCGTCGTGCCCCGAACCGCCCGCGATCACCAGGGCCGGCGGCTGCGGCCGGTCCACCACCGCGGCGGTCCAGCCCCGGATCAGGTTCGGCACGTTCTTGCGCGGCTCCTTGGCGCCCAGGAACGCGACGTACGGCGTCTCGCCCAGCCCCAACCGGGCCCGTACCCGCGCCTTCTCGTCGTCGCTGGGCAGGTGGAACGCCTCGTGGTCGACGCCGTGGTACGCCACGTCGAGCCGGGTCGGGTCGGCGTCCAGCAGGCGGATCAACTCGTCGCGGGTGGCCTTGCTCGGGACGATCACCCGGGCGGCCCGGCGCAGCGACGTCTTGATGGCGCTGCGGAAGAAGGTGCCGCGTGACTTTTCGTAGTGTTCCGGTTCGGTGAAGAAGGTCGCGTCGTGCACGGTCACGGTAACCGGGCAAGCGGCCCGCAGCGGGCAGGTGTAAAAGGGCGAATGCAGCACGCGCGCGCCCACCTGCTGGGCGAGCAACGGCAGCCCGGTCTGCTCCCAGGCCAGGCGCGCGGGCCGGTGCGCCGCCGCCGCCGGCGCGGCGATCACCTCGGCGTGCGGCAGGATCCGGCCGTAACGCTGCGCATCGGTGCGCTGGCAGACGACCACCAGATTGGCCTCGGCCCGGTCCAGGGCCAGCAACAGGCCGTCGATGTAGCGCCCGACGCCACCGCGATCCGCCGGTACGCTCGTCGCGTCCACCAGCACGCGGGGCCCACGACCGCCACTCACAGCAGTACCTTTCGCTCACACCTGCGGGACCCGCTGCACTCGCCGGTAATGCTCCTCGCGTGCACAGCTCTCCCCATTTCCTCGTGTCTTTCTACACGCCAATCATGGCAAGCGTACGCCCGAGGGTCATCACGCCAATGACCGCAACACGACGAGCTGGCCAACGCTACGACCACGTAATGAGTACCACGGAGGGCGTGTGGTACACGTCCCGTCATGACTACCCTCGGTGCTCTGCTGGCCGCCGCCACCGCGACCGACGCCACCCGCCCGCTGCTCACCTACTACGACGACGCGACCGGGGAGCGCACCGAGCTGTCCGGCGCCACGCTGGGCAACTGGGTCGCGAAGACCGCGAACCTGCTGGTGGACGGGGTGGCCGCGGAGCCGGGCGAGGTGGCGCTGGTACGGCTGCCGCCGCACTGGCAGTCCGCCGGCGTACTGTTCGGCTGCTGGCTCGCCGGGCTGCTGGTGACCGAGGTACCGCCGCCGTCCGGCGTATCGGTCGCGTTCGAGACACTGGAGCCGCCCGGCGGTGACCCCGTGCTGGCGGCTGAACGTTTCGTGCTGGGCCTGAGGCCGTTGGGCATGCCGCTGCCGTTGGACCAGATACCCCCGGGGTACCTGGACTTCAGCGCGGAGGTCCGCGGGTACGGTGACCGGTTCGTACCGGTGAGTCCAGTGGCGGAGGACGCGCCCGCCGCGCCCCGGAGCACCCACGCCGAGCTGGTCGAGCGGGCCGCCGCCCGGGCCCGCGAGCTGGGCATCTCCGGCGGCGACCGAGTGCTGGTGGACGCGGCGGCGTACCCGGACCACCTGGACTGGCTGCTGGCGCCGTTCGCCGCCGGCGCCTCGGTGGTTCTGTGCCAGCGGTTGGACCCGGCGCGGGTGGACGACCGGGCCACCGCCGAGCGCATCACTGTCCGGCTGCGCTAGCCCGCTTCCTGGCGAGTTCCTCGAAGGCGGCCAGGGACTCCGGGTTGGCCAGCGCGCCGGTGGCCGCCGCGCGGTCGGCCGGGGTACCGGTGAGGATCTTCTTGACCGGTACCTCCAGCTTCTTCGCGGACAGCGTCCGCGGTACCGCCCGCACCTGGTAGATCTCGTCCGGCACGTGCCGCGGCGAGAGGGAAGAGCGCAGTTCTGCAACGATCTTCGAGCGCAGCGCGGCGTCCAGCGTCAACCCTTCGCCGAGCGCCACGAACAGCAGCAGCTCCCCGGCACCCCCCTCGTCGGCTGCACCTGAAGGCCCGGCCTCCAGGTGCACCACGACCGAGTCGACCACCTCGGGCAGCGCCTCCACCACCGAGTAGAACTCGGCGGTACCCAGCCGGACCCCGCCCCGGTTCAGGGTGGCGTCGGACCGGCCGGTGATCACGCAGGTACCCCGCGACGTGATGGTGATCCAGTCGCCGTGCCGCCACACGCCCGGGTACACGTCGAAGTACGCCTCCCGGTACCGCGAGCCGTCCGGGTCACCCCAGAAGCCGACCGGCATGCTCGGCATCGGCGCCGTGATCACCAGCTCGCCCAGCTCGTCGAGGACCGGCTTGCCGGCCGGGTCGAACGCCTCCACGCGGCAGCCGAGCAGCCGGCAGGCGATCTCCCCGGAGTACACCGGCAGCAGCGGGGAACTGCCCACGAATCCGGTACACACGTCGGTGCCGCCGGACAGCGAGCCGAGTTGCAGCCGGTCGCCCACCGCCTGGTACACCCAGCTGAAGCCCTCGGGCGGCAGCGGCGCGCCGGTCGAGCCGAGGCCGCGCAGCCCGGACAGGTCCGCGATCTCCCGGGGCACGATCCCGGCCTTGCGGCAGGCCAGCAGGAACGGCGCGGACGTGCCGAAGTACGTGATCCCGACATCGCCCGCGAGCCGCCACAGCCCGCCCAGGTCGGGCGCCGCCGGGTTGCCGTCGAACAGCACCACGGCCGCGCCCACCAGCGGCGCGGAGACCAGGAAATTCCACATCATCCAGCCGGTCGTGGTGAACCAGAAGAACCGGTCACCCGGGCCCAGATCGTGGTGCAGCGCCAGCGCCTTCAGGTGCTCCAGCAGGATGCCGCCGTGCCCGTGCACGATCGGCTTGGGCAGTCCGGTGGTACCGGATGAATACAGGATGTACAGCGGATGATCGAACGGCACGGCCGCGAACGACAGCGGCTCACCGGTGGGGGCCGC
Organism: Rugosimonospora sp.; assembly: GCA_035278125.1. Classification (GTDB taxonomy): domain Bacteria; phylum Actinomycetota; class Actinomycetes; order Mycobacteriales; family Micromonosporaceae; genus DATEJJ01. The sequence goes on along the minus strand of DATEJJ010000122.1, from coordinate 7,247 downwards.
CAGCTCCGACCACGGCACCACGCCGCCGGGCCACTCGGCGAATTCGTCCAGATAGGACAGACCAACTGTGTGTACGAGTGAGGGCAGCGCTTCCCGGATCGCGGCCACCTCGGCCCGCCGGTCGATGGCCTTCTCGCCGTACCGGTACCCGTCCACCGCGACCAGGATCACCGGCTCCACCTGCCGCCACCGGTCGGTGACACTGCGGGTGCCGAACTCCGGCGCGCACGAGGAGAAGATCGCGCCCAGGCTCGCGGTCGCCAGCATCAGCGCGAACGTCTCCGGGATGTTCGGCGCGTACGCCGCCACCCGGTCGCCCTCGCGCACGCCCAGCCGGACCAGCCCCGCCCGGATCCGCCGCACCTGCTCGCGCAGCTCGGCGGCGGACAGCGTGACCGGGTCCCGGCTCTGCGAGTACCCGTACACGGCCGGATCCGCGTCGGCCAACCCCGGCATCCGCAGCACGTGCTCGGCGTAGTTGAGCCGGGCACCCGGGAACCAGCGGGCTCCCGGCATCACCACCTCGGGCAGCACCGCGCCCGGCGGTGTGTGCGCGATCACCTCGAAGTAGTCCCAGACCGCCCCCCAGAACCCCGGCAGGTCGTCCACCGACCACTGCCACAGCCCCGCGTAGTCCGCGAAGACCAGACCCCGCTCCCGCTCCAGGTACCGCAGGAAGTCCCCGACCCGGGACGTCTCCCGCACGTCGGCCGGCGGTTGCCACAACACGTCACCCACGGTCGCCATCATGCAGTACCACCCCGGTGCTGTGCTCGGCGTGGACCCACCCGGTACGGTGCGCGGTATGCGACACCTCGGAAGCCTCTTCGCCGGCATCGTCGCCGTACCAGTGGGCTGGCTCCTGCTCGCCTTCGGCCAGACCCGTTCGGCGACCGTGTTCGCCGCCGTGCCGGCCACCGGCGCGTACCACCCGCATGACTACATCCGGCCCTTGATCTTCCTGGCCGCGGCCGGGGTCGCGATCGGGCTGGTCGCGTCGCTGCGGATCTCGCCGCTGGGGCCGCTGGTGGCCGGCATCGTGTACGCCGGGAGCTACGTCGCCCTGCTGTTCGAGCCGAAGCGGGTGTACGACGCGCTCAACTACAACGTCAAGATCGCGGGACAGCACGCTGACCTGACCCTGCCGCTGACCACCGGTACGACCCTCGCCATCGGGGCGGTGCTGCTCGTCGCCGTACTCAGCGTGGGCCGCTGGCGCCGCTGGCCGCGCCCGGCCGCCGCCGAGCCCGCCCTGGTCGCCGAGCCCGAGGACACCACGCTGACGGACGAGACGCTGGGCTCCTCGTGGAACGCCTTCAGCTCGACGCCGTCGCCGTCCCCGACCACCCCCTTGGTGCCGGCCGCCCCGTTGGCACCATCCACCGCCCAGCCGGTGCCGGCCACCTCTGAGCTGCCGGTACGCACTCCCGCGGCGACGTGGCCCGCCGCCCGCGAGGGGCAGGAGGAGACCACCGGGTCGGTACCGGCCAAGGGCCGCTCGCCCTGGGACACGCCGCTGCGCGACACGAACGGGAATCCGTAGCTCCGACCATTCGTGTGACCCGCGGGGTTGGCCGGCCGGGGTAGGTTCCGGTCGATGTCCTACCCGCGGGAGGCACCATGCGCCACCTCGGATCGATACTGCTGTCGGTCATCCTCGCCCCGATCATCTACATGCTCACCGGGATCGGCGTCTCCAAGATCCTCCAGACCATCGACCTCGGCTCGCCGACCCGGTTCAGCAGCGCCCTGGCGATCGGCATGCTGGCCCTGCTGGCGGCCGGCGGGCTGTACGCCCTCCTGGTCCTACCCCGCCTCTCCCCGATCGGCCCGGTACTGGTCGGGCTCGCGCTGCTCGCCTTCCAGGTGTGGGCGGTACTCACGCCACGCGGCCTGCCGAGGTTGCCGAGGTCGTTGTTCGGCGTCAGCGAGGTGCTGCAGGAGCCGCTGATCGGGGTGGCCGGGCTGCTCGCGGTACCGCTCCTGCTGACGGTGTTCTCGCCGCGCCGCTGGCGCCGGTACGCGACGGTGGCGGCTGCTCCCCCGGCCGGATACGGCTACCCGCCCGTCGAGTACCCGCCGCCCGATCCGGGGGTACCGCCGGCCTTCAGCCCGGCTCCGCCTGTTGGTACGCCGCCCTTCGCACCATCGCCGGCGTTCCCGCCACCGGCCTTCGGGAGTCCCGGCCCCGTACCGCCGGTGTTCGGCGCCCCGACGCCATCACCTGCGTACGGCACGCCGGCCCCGCCGACCTTCGCCGGACCCGCCGCGACACCGGCCTTCGACGCGTTCCGCTCGACTACGCCCGCGTTCGGCGCGCCCATCGCGACACCGCCTGCTCCGACCCCGGTGCCGCCCAGCTTCGGCTCCCTGGGGTCGACGCCACCGCCTGCCGCGCCAACCTCAGCACCACCCTCATGGGGGACGCCAAGCGCCGCGGCACCCACCTTCGGGGCGCCGACCTCGGCCCCACCGGCCACCGGGACACCTGCCTACGCGCCGCCTGCCTACGCGCCACCCTCCTTCGGGCCACCGACCCCAACCTCACCCGCCACCGACGCGCCCGCGCCCACGCCGCCTACCTTCGGGGCGCCAACCTCAGGCCCGCCGGCCACCGGGACGCCATCCTTGGCGCCGCCCGTTTTCGGGGCGCCGGGCGCCGGTCAGGCGGACGCTGCGGGTGCGGCTGAGGCGGAGTCGACCCAGGCGCTCCCGCCGGGTGGCCCCTGGCAGACACCGGGGTTCCCGCCGCCGGCAGCGCAGCAGGCGTTCACCCCGCGCCCCGGCCACGCCCAACCACCACCCCCGGCACAGACCGCGACACCCGGCTTCGAGCAGCCCACCGCCGGCTACCCGCCGCCGCCTCCGCTCTGGACCCCATCCCCGCCAGTTCCGCCCGCGCCCGAGGCCAACCCTCCCGACGCGCCCACCGAACGCATGCCCGATCCCCCCACAGATCCAGACAAAACCACCCACCTATAAGAACACCATCCTGGACCTTGGACTCCTTTCCCACCCAGAGGTAGGAAAGGAGTCCAAGGTCGCGATGGGGACCACCGATCTTGTGGGGAGGGCGGCGACCGCGAGATGTCAGGGGCCGCGAGATGTCAGGGGCGGAGCATCTGGCGGGCGATGACGATGCGTTGAACCTGGTTGGTACCCTCGTAGATCTGAGTGATCTTGGCGTCACGCATCATGCGTTCGAGTGGGAAGTCCTTGGTGTAGCCGTACCCACCGAGGAGCTGGACCGCGTCCGTGGTGATCTGCATCGCGGTGTCGGAGGCGAGGCACTTGGCCGCGGCGCCGAAGTACGTGAGGTCGCTGTCGCCGCGCTCCGAACGGGCTGCGGCGGCGTAGGTGAGCTGGCGGGCCGCCTCCAGCTTCATGCCCATGTCGGCCAGCATGAACTGGATGCCCTGGAAGTCGGCGACCGGGCGGCCGAACTGGCGGCGCTCACGGACGTACCCCTTGGCGTAGTCGAGCGCGCCCTGGGCCACGCCGACGGCCTGGGCGGCGATGGTGACCCGGGTGTGGTCGAGGGTACGCATGGCGAGCCGGAAGCCCTCCCCCGGCGCGCCGATCATCCGGTCGGCTGGTACGCGTACGCCGTCGAGGTACACCTCGCGGGTGGGCGAGCCCTTGATGCCGAGCTTCTTCTCGGGAGCGCCGAAGCTCACACCGGGATCGGACTTCTCAATGACGAATGCGGAGATTCCGCTCGCGCCGACGCCGGGCTCGGTGACCGCGAACACCGTGTAGTAGTCCGAAATGCCGGCGTTGGTGATCCAACGCTTGACGCCGTCGAGCACGTACCCGTCGCCGTCCGCCACGGCGCGCGTGGTCATCGCCGCCGCGTCGCTGCCCGCCTCGGGCTCGGACAGGCAGTACGAGAACATCGCCGCGCCGCTCGCCACGGGCGGCAGGTACCGGCGCTTGAGTTCTTCGGACGCGCCGAGCAGCAGCGGCATGGTGCCGAGCTTGTTCACGGCGGGGATCAGCGAGGACGCGACGCAGGCACGCGCCACCTCCTCGATCACGATGGCCGTGGCAAGTGCGTCGGCGCCGGCACCGCCATACTCGACGGGGATGTGCGGAGCGTGGAAGTCCGAGGCGCGCAATGCGTCGTAGGAGGCTTGCGGAAACTCGCTGGCCTCGTCGGCGGCTGCCGCGTTCGGCGCGACCTTGGCCTCACACACCGCCCGGACGGCCTCGCGTACGGCTTCGTGCTCGTCCGGCAGCTGGTACACATCGAACTTGCTCATTACGCTCTTTTCCGCCCTTACCTCGCGCCGGGGCGCCCGCCCTGAGCATCCTACCGGCGGGTAACCTGATCGCGAGTTCCACCCCGGTCTAGATTCCGACTATCCTCGCCGAGTCGCCCCAGCGCGACACCCACAGCTGAACCCGGCGGCCCCCCAACCGCCACAGACGCACCCCGGCCAGTTCCCCCGGCGCCGCCACGCGGCAACCTGTGCGAGCGGAGACGAGCGTGACCATCGCTTACCCGAGCAACCAGCCACTCCAGGCAGCTCCCCTGCCGACCCCGCCCTCCGGCGCGCCCCGTCCCCGGCTGACCTTCATCGGTACCGGGTACCTGGGCGCGACGTACGCGATCTGCTTCGCGGAGCTGGGGTACGAGGTGCTGGGCGTCGATGTGGACGCGCAGAAGATCGCCAAGCTGTCCGCCGGCGAGGTCCCGTTCCACGAGCCCGGCCTCGACGAGCTGCTGCACAAGAACCTGGCCGCCGGCCGGCTGCGCTTCACCACGGACTACGGGCAGGCGGCCGCCTTCGGCGACGTGCACTTCATCTGCGTGGGTACCCCCCAGAGGCCGGATGGCATGGCGGCGGACCTGAGCTATGTCGAGGCCGCCGTGTCCAACCTGGCCCCGCACCTGACCCGCAGGGCCCTGATCGTGGGCAAGTCCACGGTCCCGGTGGGTACCGCGGAGTGGGTCGAGCAGCTGGTCGGCCGGCACGCGCCGGCCGAGCTGGGCATCGAGGTGGCGTGGAGCCCGGAATTCCTGCAGGAGGGCGTGGCCGTCGAGGACGTGCTGCGGCCGAACCGGGTGATCTTCGGGGTGAAGAGCGACTGGGCCCAGGGCATGCTCTACACCGCGCACAAGGGCGTGTTCGACCTCGCCGCCACCGAGGACCGCGAGGTACCGGTGGTGATCACCGACTTCGCCACGGCGGAGTTGGTCAAGGTGGCCGCGAACGCGTTCCTGGCCACCAAGATCTCCTTCATCAACGCGATGGCCGAGGTGTGCGAGGCGTCCGGCGCCGACGTCACCCAGCTGGCCCGATCCATCGGGTACGACCCGCGCATCGGCAACAAGTTCCTGCGTGCGGGCCTCGGCTTCGGCGGCGCCTGCCTGCCCAAGGACATCCGGGCATTCCAGGCACGCGCCCAGGAGCTGGGGGTCGGCGAGGCGCTGCGGTTCCTGCACGAGGTGGACCTGATCAACGAGCGGCGGCGCAGCCGGGTGGTCCGGCTCGCCGCGGAGCTGCTGGACCGGCCGGCCGGCCCGAACGGGCCCGACCTGTCCGGCAGCCGGATCGCGGTGCTGGGTGCGACGTTCAAGCCCAACTCGGACGACATCCGCGACTCGCCGGCACTGGCCGTGGCGCGCAAGCTGTCCCGGGCCGGTGCGACGGTCACGGTGTACGACCCCGAGGGCATGGCGGTGGCGGAGAAGGCGCTGCCCGAGGTGGGGTACGCGAAGACACTCACCGACGCGGTGACCGGCGCCGACCTGGTGTGCCTGCTCACCGAGTGGGAGGAGTTCCGCAACGCGGACCCGGCCGCCCTGTCCGAACTGGTCGCGGCGCGCCGCATCATCGACGCCCGGAACTGCCTGGACCAGGGGCTCTGGGTACGCGCCGGCTGGGAGTACCGCGGCATGGGGCGGCCCGCGCTGTCGGCCTGAGGGCGGGTGACTCTCCGCGAGAGAGAGTCTTTTCTCGGTCACCGGCTTGGCGACTAGCCACGAGTCCCGATCTATCGGCATCCTTAGCAAAACAGACGCTCGCCTCAGCACCGCGCACCGGGGCGGATGTCGGACGGACACGCCGGATGCCGCCGGACGGGACTGGAGGGCTGCCGTGGGCACGTACCCCTGCTCCAACTGCGGGGCGCGCGCGGATACGTCGATGGGCTGCCCGAACTGCGGGCGCTCGGTGGAGCAGGAGATCACCGAGCTCAGTCACGTGATCACCACGATGCAGTTCCGCAACTCGGCCATGGTCGACGAGCGCCAGCTGCTGATGAAGCGCCTGCAGGGTGCGATCGCCACCCGGACGATGCTCCGGCTCGCGACCGAGCAGCGGACCGGGGTCGCCGGGGCGGTACGGCCGGTACGCCGGGCACCGACCCGTACCGCGCCGCGGTCCAAGGCGCAGCAGCGGCGTACCCCGCCCACGGTCACCCGGCAACTGCCCGACGGTACGGTCACGATCACCGCCCGACCCGCGAAGCCGGGCAAGGCGTTACCGATGGTGGTGACCGCGCCCGGCCAGCCGCCCGCGGTACACCAGCCGGAGGCGTCCACCGGCACCATGCAGAACGCGCTGCTCGGGCTCGGTGCGCTGCTGTTCGCCGCGACCGCGATGGCGCTGAGCGGGTACCTGCGCTCGGTGCTCGGCACCGGTGGGCGGGAAGCCGTGTTCGTGGTGCTCACCATCGTGGCGCTCAGCGTGCCGATGCCGCTGGCCAAGCGCTCGCTCACCGCGACCGCCGAGACGGTGGCGGTGATCGGGCTCGTCTTCGTGCTGCTGATCGGGTACATCACCTGGTCGGCCACGTGGGTCGGCGGCAGCAACCTGCCCGCCACCGCGTACGCCGGCCTGGTCACGTTCGTCGCGGCCGGGATCGCCGCGGCCTACCGGTGGTTCAGCCACCTGATCGCGCCCCGGTTCGCCGCGGTGCTGCTGCTGCAGCCGGTACTGCCGCTGCTGCTCGGCTCGACCGCGATCCACAGCCTGTCCGGGTGGGGGAGCGTGCTGGCCGCCGTCGCGGCGGAGGACCTGGCCCTGGCGCTGGTGCTGCGGGACACCCCGGACCCGCGCCGGGAGGGGACGCCGTACCTGGTCGACGCGGTCTGGGGGCTGCACGCGCTGGCGGTACTCGTCGGTGCCGGCTGCTCGATCGCCGCGCTGGCCCACGCGCACACGGTGACCGAGGGGCTGAGCGGCGCGGCCGCGCTGCTGGCGGTGGCGATCGCCGGGCTGGCCGGCGCCCTGCTGCTG
>DATEJJ010000121.1:0-44876 GCA_035278125.1 Rugosimonospora sp. | reverse complement strand
CAGCCGGCCCCGCGTGCGGGCGTACCGGCGCCGCAGGTGCCGCAGCAGCGCCGCGAGGTCGGCGATCGTCTGCGCCTCGGTGACCTCCTGCAGGAATTCGACCGGGCTCCCGTACACGGTAGGTACCGTACCCATTCCTCGGTGTCGATGTTAGGGCCAGGGGTGCCACCCCTCCTCCGGCACAGCTCGCGGCGCCTCATGGTCGATGTACCTTCCTCGGGTCCATGGCGGAACCGGGCGCCAGCCGCGCGCATCTGACTGGACATGGGGACACGACGTCTTGCCGCCGGGTGCGTGATCGTCGCCCTCTCGGTCGCCGGCTGCGGCTCGGGCACCGCAACGGGCAACGGCACCGGATCGGGTGGCTCCGCGGTGCCCGCGCGCACCAGCCAACCCGAGCCCGCCAACCCCAGCCCCACCCCGCCCGCCGGCCGGTGCGCCACAGCTCAGCAGCGGATCACGGTACCCGCGGACGGCGGCCGGGACAGCGCCTGCCTCGTGATCGGCGCCACCCTTGTCATCGAGACACCCGCCGCACCCAACCAGCCGTGGCAGCCACTGACCACCTCCGACGCCCGGGTGCTCCCGTGCGTCAGCCGCCGGTCCGCGGCTGGTGGGAGCACCGCGACCTGCCGCGCCGCGCACACCGGTCGGGCCATCCTGATCACCACGACCGCCTCGTTCAGCGGCGACCCGCACGGACCCGGCCAGCGCGAATGGCGACTCAGCGCGGTCGTACGCAGCTGAGGGGCTGCCGACGAGGACTGGTGGTGGGGCGCTGCCCACCGGTGCGGAGGTCCCTGCCCTTGGTTGACTCCTGGACCGGGACAGCGACGGCCCGTTCGACAACGTCCACGTGATCAATTTCGTCGAGCCATGACGGGGTAGCCTCAGGTGGTGATCGAGGTTGAGCGGCACGGGGATGTGCGGGTTGTGCGGCTGCGGCACGGCAAAGTCAACGTGCTGGATCTGGAGTTGCTGCTGGCGTTGCGTGACGCGTTCGCCGGGTTGCGGGACGCCGCCGCGGTGGTGCTGACGGGGGAGGGGCGGGCGTTCAGCGCGGGCGTGGACCTGCGCCGGCTGCTCGACGGCGGTCCCGGGTACACAGCAGAGTTCCTGCCGGCGTTGAGCGGTGCGTGCCGCGCGGTGTTTGAGCACCCGCGGCCGGTGGTGGCGGCGGTCAACGGGCACGCCATCGCGGGTGGGTGTGTTCTCGTCGCCGCGTGCGATCGGCGGTACATGTCGGGCGGGACCATCGGGGTGAGCGAGTTGGCGGTCGGTGTGCCGTTTCCGACGGTGCCGTTGGAGGTGCTGCGCTTCGCGGCGGGGTCGGCGACGGCCGACCTGGTGTTGAGCGCGCGGACGATGAGTCCGGCGCAGGGGCTGGCTGTCGGGTTGGTCGATGAGGTCGTGGCGCCTGAGCAGTTGATGGCCCGCGCGTTGGACGAGGCTGAGCGGTTGGCGCGGATACCGGCGGCGACGTTCGCGTTGACAAAGACGCAGCTGCGGCGGGACGCGGTCCGGCGTATCGAGACCGGCGAGCGCGCCGACGCGCAGCGGCTGCTCGCGGCGTGGACCGGTCCGCAGGTACGCGCCGCGATCGCCGCGTTCCTCGACGACCTCGCGGCGCGCCGCTGAGGCTCAGTTCGAGAACACCCCGCCGCCCGGTGTCGGTGAGGATGTCCGGTGGTGCCGGGCACAGGCGACCCTGACGCATACCGCGCTCATCAGCGGCACGAGCACCCACGTCTGTGCCGAGGAGGTCGCGGTCCGGTTGAGCGAGCCGAGGTACGCCGGGGCCATGGTGAGCGCCCGGGCCACCCTGGATGCCGAGGGCACCGGCCACAAACTGGTGCAGGTCGGCGTCCTCGGACGGGTTCCGGCCCCGGCGCGGGGTCGGGCTATCGTGATGTCATGGCGTCGATGAGGGCTGCGGGTGCGGTGGTGCTGGCGGTGCTCGTCGCGCTGGTGGCGGGCTGTAGCGGTCCGGTGAGTAGCACGCCGGCACCGGTCCCGGCGGCGTCGCCCACGGTCGCGCGGGGCACGTTTCTGCTGACCGTCGACAACCGCCAGTTCACCATGCACGTGCCGGCCAGTTACGACCCGGCCAAGCCCGCACCGCTGCTGCTGCTCCTGCACGGCTATTCCGCGTCCGGCGCGCTGCAGGAGTCCTACCTGAAGTTCACGCCGGAGTCGGACCGGCTCGGCTTCCTCTACGCCTATCCGGACGGGAAGATCGACCAGCGCAACCAGCACTACTGGAACGCGACCGACGCCTGCTGCGACCTGTTCGGCACGAAGGTGGACGACTCGCGGTACCTGAGCGACGTCATCAAGCGGATCGTGGCGATCTACCGGGTCGACACCCGGCGCGTCTATCTCGCCGGCCACTCCAACGGCGCGTTCATGTCGTTCCGCATGGCATGCGACCACGCCGACCAGATCACCGCGATCGCCGCGCTCAACGGCGCGATGTGGGCCGACGTGACCAGGTGCCGGCCGTCGACGGCGGTCAGCGTGCTCGACATCCGCTCCACCGCCGACCAGACCATCCGGTACGGGGGCGGGAACATCCTGACGCACGCGTACCCGTCTGCCGCGCAGACCGACGCCGACTGGCTGGGGTTCGACCACTGCGGGCGTACCCCGGTGAAGGCGCCCGCGCTCGACCTGGTACCCGACCTGGCCGGTGCGGAGACGAGCGTGTTGCGCTACGCGGCCGGCTGCGCCGGCGGGTCCACTGTGGATACGTGGACCATCACGGGTGGCGTGCACATCCCGTCGTTCAGCGACGCGTTCGCGCCCGCCGTCATGCGGTTCCTGTTGGCGCATGCGAAGCCTTGACCGACCGGACGGCCAGCAGCACGGGCGGGTGAACACGGTCGCGGTCCTCAGCGCCGCGCCGTGCAGGTCCCGCGGTGTGCCCAGCCCGAGCGGGCCTGAAGAAGCCCCAGCATCGGCGGGCGGTCGGCGGAGCACGACCTCGCTGCCGACCACCCATTGCTAGGAGTTTAGCTAATGTGCTACAAAGCTAATGTGGCTGACCTAAGCTCCGCCGAGGAAACCAGCGTCTTCCGGGCGCTGGCCGATCCCACCCGCAGGCAGATCCTGCAGGACCTGCGACCCGGTGAACTGACGGCCGGAGAAATCGCCCAGCGTTTCCCCATCAGCGGACCGTCGATCTCGCGGCACCTGGGCGTCCTGAAGTCGGCCGGGCTGGTCCGTGAACGCCGCGACGCCAACAAGATCTACTACGCGCTGGTGGAAGACCGGCTGGCGCTGTGCCTGAGCCGCTTCGTCTCCGCCGTCTGCCCCGACCAGGTGGTCCTGCGGCAGCGCCGCCAGCGAGCCGCACACAAGGGAGGCTCCTCGTGAAACCGCCACCGCTGATCGGCGTCGTCGAACGGCGACTGCTCGTCAACTACCGCACCGATCCACAGATCACCGCCCGGCTACTGCCCCCACCCCTGCGCCCGCAGCTGGTCAACGGGTACGCCGTGGCCGGCATCTGCCTGATCCGTCTCGGACAGCTGCGCCCCCGCCACACTCCCAGAGCACTGGGCCTACGCAGCGAGAACGCCGCACACCGCATCGCGGTCGAGTGGAACACCCCCGACGGTGTCGCCACCGGTGTCTACATTCCTCGCCGGGACACCGATTCCACCATCAACGTGCTGGTCGGCGGTCGCCTGTTCCCCGGCCAGCACCACCGTGCGCGATTCGACGTCCACGAGACGGCCCAGGACCTCCGGGTCGCCTTCGCCAGCACCGACCACACGACCGCCGTGCACACCCACGCCCGGATACGAGGCGACTGGACCGCCACCACCCTGTTCGCGAACCTCCACGAGGCGTCCGACTTCTTCCGACAGGGCGCCGCGGGATACTCGGCCAGACGCGACGGACGATGCCTGGACGGACTCGAACTACAAACCGCCGCGTGGCAGATCGAACCGGCCGAGATCCTCACCGCGCGCTCCACCTTCTTCGACGACACGACACGCTTCCCACCCGGCTCGGCAACCCTCGACGGCGCCCTCCTCATGCGCGGCATCGCCGTAGCGTGGAACCCGCTGACCCCGATGGCCACCGGCATCAACACCGACCTCCTGGAGGCCAGCGCCCAGTAGGACCGGCATACGACATCTGCCATGGAAGGAAGAGACCACCCGGGGGCGGGGCGTTGAAGCAAGTCGCGCCCGTCACGTCGCATGCGGACACCTATCGATCCCCGCTCGGCGGCCCATGCCCGGGGGCCTGGCCGGGATCTCCCCGGGCGCGACGGATAACGGGCCCCCACCCGCCCGCGGTTACCGGAGGTCGACTACGAACGGCTCACCCGGCAGCTCACATGAGGCGGTTGACCTGGACATCGATGATGTGTTGTGCGGCTGCGGCGAGTTCGGGATCGTTGAACAGGTGGCCGCACAGGTCGCAGATGTTTTCGTAGCTGTCGCGTAGCCGCGGTGCCAGCGTGGTGCCCTGGATCAGTTTGGCGAAGTACCGCGGTCCGGCGTGGACGAGCGTGCGGAGCAGGAAGTGTCGGCGGGCGTCGTCCATGATGCTGGCCAGCGACTGTTCGCGGACGTTGCCGATTCGGAGGGTTGGGCACAGTTCGCTGCCCGCACAGCATGGGTAGGCGTCGCCGTCGGGGGTGATGACCAGGTGGAGGCTGTCCGCGCAGGCACCGACGGGTAGTCCCGGCCGGCGCCAGAAGTCTTGTTCGGGCATGGTGGTCGCGGCCCGGCCGACCGGGTGGGCGGCGCCGGTGACGACGTGCAGGCGGGGGTGGTCGGTGGTGGGTAGGCGGGTCAGGGCGGTGGCGGCGGTGTGGCGGCGGGTGGTGGTGACGCGCACCACGAGTTGGATGGGGTAGTCGGCGACGGCGTGGAGCAGGTGGGTGGCGATCGTGGCGGGGATGTATTGCTGGTGCATCGGGTCGAGGCTCAGTTCCAGCCGGCGGACGCCGGCGGTGGCCAGTTCTGCCAGCCGGTGGTGGGTACGTTGGCGGGTGGATGCCCAGAAGCCGTTGGTGGTGATGCCGTTGCTGAATCCCCGGGTGGCCGCGTGCTGGAGCAGGGCCAGCAGTTCACGCCAGTAGATGGTCGACTCGCCGCCCCCGGCGTGTAGCCGCTTGTCGATGTTGGGTTGTTCGGCCGCCTGGTCGATGACGCGGATGAGGTCGGCGACCGGTAGCCGCCGGCGGTCGGCGCGCGGCCCGGAACTGGTGTAGCAGTGCGCGCACTGCGCGTTGCACACGTAGGTGGTTTCCAGGACCAGCGCGTGGAAGGTGAGCGGGTATCCGTGGTCGGGCGGTGTCGTGAGGCTGCCGCGCCGCATCGCGGGCAGGACGCGGCGGTGTTCGCGGTCGTCGGCGGGTGCCCACAGCGCCTCGCCCGGGTAGGCGACCAGGTCGCAGCCGCGTGACACTTCTTCGCAGGCGAGCAGTTCTGGGGGTAGCCCCTGGCCGTCGGGTAGCGCGAACGCCATGTGGGGCTGGGCGCCGCGGGTCTGCAGGTGTCGCAGGATCGCGCGTACCCGGTCGAGCCCGGCGGCCCGGTAGTGCGCGGGGTCCAGCGCGTAGAGCGTCCGCACGGGCCGGATCTGTTGCAGTCGCCACAGGTGGGCGGCCAGGTCGGCGGGATCGGTGTGGCCCGCGCCGTGCGTGATGAGGACAGGCGTGACGGCGGCCGGTAGCGCGGCCAGGGCGGCTGCCGTGGAGGCGGACCCGTCAAGCGCCTCCCAGCCGAGGTACACCAGTGTGGAGGTAGCGCTGGCCCGTGCCGCCGCGGCGGCCGCCGCCGGGGCGGCGGGTGGCGGACCTCCGGGGCAGGTGGGGCAGGCGGGGGAGCAGGTGTTGGTGACGGTCACGCAGTGCGCTGGTGCGTAGGTTTCGGGCACCGCTACCGACCATCGGGTTGGTCGGTCGGGTCGGTGCCGGGTTCGGTCGGGTCGAGGTAGGCGCGCAGGTGCACGACGAGCAGGTACATCTGCCCGGCCTGGTGGTCAGGTCCGGTACCGTCGGTGGCGGCCCGCGCGTTGTCGAGCAGTGCCGCCGCGATGCGGTCGGCGTCGGCCGCGCTGATGGGGTGGACGGCTGTCATGTGTGCTCCCGTTGGCCGACGGCCGTCGCTACTGGCGGGTGTGGGTGGTGGTCGCCTGTCCCATCCGTAGGACGTGGTGCACGCTGTAGAGCAGGGCGTCTTCGGCGAACGGTTTGGTCAGTAACGCAACGTCGGTGGGCAGTGTCCGGTGCGCGTTGAGCACGGCCTGCGGGTATCCGGAGATGTAGATGACCGGCAGCGCGGGTCGGCTTGTCTGCAACCGGGTCGCCAGTTGCGGCCCGGACATGTTCGGCATGACCACGTCGGTGATCAGCAGGTCGATGTGCTGGTGCGGGTGTGCTTCGACGAATGCGATCGCCTCCGCGCCGTCGGCGGCTGCGAAGACCTGGTAGTTGCTGCGGTGCAGGATCCGTTGCATGAGCAGGCGCAGGCTTTCCTCGTCCTCCACCAGCAGTACCGCCATGCCGCCGGCGGCCACGGGTTGGACGGCGGCGGGCGGTGGCGGTTGCGGTGCCGGCTCGATGATTGCCTCGCTGGTCGGTAGCAGAATGGTGATGGTGGTGCCGATGCCGACCTCCGAGTAGATGTATGCGTGCCCACCCGCCTGCCGCACGATCCCGTAGGTCGTGGACAGGCCGAGGCCGGTGCCTTTGCCCTTGGGTTTGGTCGTGTAGAACGGTTCGAAGGCGTGTTCGATGGTGCTTTTCGACATGCCGATGCCGGTGTCGCTGACCCGCAGCCGCACGTACTGGCCGCCGCCCACACCGGGGATGACCGCGGCAGTGGGCCGGTCGGCGATGAAGTTGTCGGTTTCGATGACGACGATGCCGCCCTCGGGCATCGCGTCGCGGGCGTTGACGGCGAGGTTGACCAGTACCTGACCGAGTTGGCCAGGGTCGGCGCGTACGATCCAGAGCTCCTCGGCCAGGTTGGTGTGTACCTGGATGTGGTTTCCCAGGGTGGGGCCGATCATCTCGGTCACGTCGCGTACGACGTGGTTGAGGTGCACCGGTTGTAGGTCGATGGCCTCGCCGCGCGCGAAGGTCAGCAACTGGCGGGCCAGGGTGCTGGCCCGCTGCGCAGCCTCGCGGACCCGGCTGAGGTCGTGCTGTACCGGCTGCCACTGCGGGTCGGCCCCGGCCACCTCGTTGACCTGCTCGGCCGCGAAGTCGGTGTAGCCCAGCACGATGTTGAGCAGGTTGTTGAAGTCGTGGGCCACCCCGCCGGCGAGTTCGCCCAGGCTTTCCAGCCGCTGCGACTGGCGCAGCCGCCGTTCCAGCTGTTCCTTCGCGGTGATGTCGTCCATGACGGCGCACCGGGCGGCCCGGTCGTGGAACGAGAGGGCGTGCGAGACCACCCGCACGAGGATGGTGTCGCCGTCCTTCTTGATCTGGGGTGCCGGCCCGTACACGTCGATCGGGCCGGCCCCGGCCATGGCCGCGCGGACGGCGGGCACTTCGTCGGCCGGGTACAGTTCGGCGAGGTTCATCCGGGGGAAGTCGCTGTGGCTGTACCCGTAGTGCTCGGCCGCCGCGTGGTTGACGGCCAACACGTGCAGGCTGGCGGAGTCGAACACCACCATCGGGTACGGGTTGATGTCGAACAGTTGCCGGTAGTTGTGTTCCGCTTGCCGGGCGGTCTCCTCGGCCCGCCGGCGTTCGGTCAGTTCGCGGTTGACCGCGGCGAGCATCGCGGCGAACTCGTCCCCCAGGGCGATCACCTCGGCCGGGCCGCGGTGGACCCGCACCAGCTGCGGATCCGTGGTGTCGGTGGCGCTGCGCACAGTGGACTGCAGGTGCGCGATAGGACCGGTGACGCGCCGGTGCACCACACCGGTCGCGATCAGCGCGGCGAGCAGACCGATCGTGATGATCAGCAGTTCGCGGCGGACCAGATTCTGGGTGGCGCGCAGCGCCTCGGCTCGGCTGACCCCGGCGAACACCTGCCACCCCAGGGATTCGTCCGTCGCGCGACCGTACAGGCGGGTGACACCGTCGAGGCCGCGGCGCTGCGTGGCGGCCCTGGCGTCCCTGCCGAAGGGGGTGTGCGCGGTCGCGGCGCCCACCCACCGTTGCGGGTCGAGGGAGCGGGCCAGCACCGTGGATCCGTCCGTGGTCAGGATGAGGAACTCCATCTGGGACGGGCCGCTGAACAGTGCGCTCAGCGCGGGGGCGAGGATGGTGAGGTTCACGAAGCCGGCGACCAGCCCGTGGCCGGGTACCGGTGCGGCGATGAGCAGCACCCGCCACCCGGTTGCCGGGTCGGTCTCCGGCGCAGAAACCAGCGGTGAGCGCAGGGCGCGTGGCAGCCAGGCCGCGTCGCGGTACGGGTGGGTGCCGGTGCTGACCTGGCCGGCACGCGACGAACACGCCACCGACCCGTCGGGCCGGATCAGGTCCAGATGCCCGGCGTCGGCGCCGCCGAGCAGGTCGAACGACAGTGTGCACGGCTTTGGCTGGGTCAGAAACGGCACGATCGACGGATCGCCGGCAAGTTGCTGGACGGTCGCCTGTTCGCTGGCGAGGTCGGTGGTCAACTGGTGGGCGGCCAGCCGCGCCGCGAAGGCCGCCTGCCGGCCGGAGCTGACGATCTGGTCATGCTCAGCCTGCCGCCACCCGTACAGGGCACCACCGACCGCGGTGACCACGAACAGGACAACCAGTGCGACAAGGTAACCACGAAGCGTCCACCTGCGGCGTGTCCGCCGGGGTGGAGCCACCGAGTCTGGTGCACCCATGGACTGGATGCTACTCAGCTAAAACCGCAGGTAAGGTCTGAAAACGAATATAATACGGATACCGGATGCTCGTGAGTTGCGGGGAACCGTCCGGTCGGGTTGCGCCCAACCGCGGTCCGCCGAGCCGCCCGACCCGGCGACCATGACTCATGGATCATCCAGCGGCAGACGGATGGAAGGGTCCCGGCGCGGCTGGGTTGGTGCCGCCACGCGCGCCGAGCAGGCCGGCACCCCCGTCTTGGTGCACTTCGAGGTAGGCGACGACTGCGTTGGTGAATCCGCGGCGGGCCAGGTCCAGGTCGATGTAGGTGCCGAGTTGTCGTTCGGAGGTGATGCCGCGCATCGCGCCGGGGATGAAGGCGGCGACCTCGCGGACCCGTTCGGGGTCGAGGTTGAGGTCGGCGAAGGCGCGTTGGCAGGAGTCGAACCAGTCCCGTTCCCAGGACGCCAGTTCGGCGGCGGTGCGCGGGTACAGGCGCGCAAGTTCTTTCTGGTCCGCGGGCAGCGCCGCGCGGAGGGTGACGATGGCCCGAGCCTGCGGCGCCATCAGGCCCTCGTAGAGCAGGTCGACGAGGTCCGCGACGCGCTGGCCCAACGAGGCGTCGGGCGCCGCGCGGCCCGGTAGGCGGCCGCGCCGTTCGGCGGTGTGGTGCAGCACAGCGGCCCACAGGCCGTCGATGTCGCCGAACTGGTACTTCACCGCTCCCCACGTGGCGCCGCTGGCCTTGGCGATCCGGTTGGCCGACGCGGCACCGGGATCGCCTGTGGCCAGTTCCCGCACCGCGGCGTCGAGCATGGCCTCGCGGGTGGCCAGCCCGCGCCGGTTGGCTCGCCGTTCGCCGGTGACTGGGGTGCTCACGGTTGTCGAGGGTAGCAGGACAGCAGTCGTTTCACAGAAGGCTCCTTGACTCTTTCGTAGAAGGCTCTATGCTTCGGGGCGTGGGCGCGGTCCAGGGAGAGGACGGGCAGCAGCGGTGAAACCAGCATTGCCGATGAACCCCACCGGCTGGTTCCAGGTCGCGTGGTCCGCCGACATCGCCGTCGGTGACGTACGGCGCATGCGCTACTTCGGGCGGGATCTGGTCGCCTGGCGGGCACAGTCCGGTCAGGTCACCGTGATGGACGCCTACTGCGGCCACCTCGGCGCCCACCTCGGGTACGGCGGGGTGGTCGACGGCGACCGGATCCGGTGCCCGTTCCACGGCTGGGAGTGGAGCACCGAGGGCCGCAACGTGTGCATCCCCTACCAGGAATTCCCGCACCGGGGCCGGCGCATCCAGACCTTCCCGGTCGTCGAGCGCAACGAGTCCGTGTTCATCTGGCACGACGTCGCGCGCCGCCCGCCGTTCTTCGACGTGCCCGACGTATTCACCGCCTTCGACGACGGCGCGGGCCCACACGACTACTTCACTTCCTACCCGCACGGGGTCCTGTTCCGGCAGGAGCTGGAGATGCACCCGCAGTACGTGCTGGAGAACGGCGTCGACGTCGCCCACTTCACCTACGTCCACCAGGTTCCTCTCACGCCGAAGTTCACCCGGCAGGACTTCGACCAGCCGGTGTCCTACGTGGACTTCACGATCACCTTCCAGAACGCGGCCACCGGCTCGATCGACGAGGTCAACAGCGGCGTCAATGCGATCAACGCCGGGCTCGGCGTCGCCGTCACCAAGAGCTGGGGCATGGTCGACAACCGCACCCAGTCGGCGGTGACACCGATCGACGACCGCTGCTGCGACGTCCGCTTCACCGTCTGGGCCGGCCGACGACCCACCGACACGTCCACCGACATGACCGACAAGGCCCGCGCGGTGACCGCCGGGGTGATCGAGCAGTTCGAGGCCGACCTGCGTATCTGGCAGCACCAGCGTTACAGCGATCCGCCGTCCCTGACCACCGCCGAAAACGAAGGCTTCCGCAAGCTCCGCCGCTGGGCCCAGCTGTTCTACCCCGACACCGGCCGCGCCGAACAGGCCGAACCGTCGACATCCGTCAGCCAGCGCAGCCCCGGAGGGACAGCAAGCCCATGACAGCCGACCAGCGTATCCGCGTCTTCCAGGTCGCCACCGGCAACGTCGGTACCGAGATGATCAAGCGACTGCAGCGGCACCCCGACCTGGAGCTGGTCGGGCTGCACTGCTATACGGCCGACAAGATTGGTAAGGATGCCGGCGAACTGGCCGGCATCGCCCCCATCGGCGTGACCGCCACCGGCACCGTGGCCGAGATCATCGCCGCCCGGCCCGACGTCCTGACCTTCCACGGCGTCTTCCCCGACGAAGACCTCTACGTGCAGGTCCTCGAAGCGGGCATCAATATCGTCACCACCGCCGACTGGATCACCGGACACCACCGCGACCACAACCACCCCCACCCTTCCGGCCGACCCACCACCGAGATCCTGGAGGCCGCCTGCCAGAAGGGCGGGGTCTCGTTCTACGGCACCGGAATGAACCCCGGGCTGTGCCAGATCCTCGGTGTCGTCCATACCGCCGACGTCGCCGACCTGGAAAACGTCACCGTGATCGAATCGGTCGACGTCTCCTGCCACCACTCCGTCGGCTCCTGGGAAATGGTGGGCTACGGCCTACCCGTCAGCGACCCACGGATCCCTGAGAAGATCCGCATCGGCACCGAGGTCTTCGCCGACGGCGTCCACATGATGGCCGACTGCTTCGGCCTCGCACTCGACGACGTGACATTCAGCTATGAGGCCGGTGCCTGCACCGAGGACGTCGACCTCGGCTGGTACCAACTGCCCAAGGGATCCATGGGCGCCTGCTACGGGAAATACCAGGGCATCGTCGCCGGCGTACCCCGAGTCGAGGTGCACTTCGAGTGGCAGATGACCCCGCACACCGACCCACACTGGAACGTCCAAGGCTGCTACATCGCCAAAATCCAAGGTGACCCGAACATCTACAGCAAACACATGATCTTCCCGAAACCCGGTATCCGCCTCACCAACCCGGAAGACTTCGCCGCCATCGGCATGACCGTCACCGGCATGCCCGCCCTCAACGCCATCACCTCGGTCGTCGCCGCCAGGCCAGGAATCATCACCAGCGCCGACCTACCACTCCGCAGCTTCGCCGGACGATTCGCCTGCACAGATCGGCGGTAGGTGCCCCCCGGCACGCCAGCGAGAAAGACAGTCGACCTGTGATGCCACCAGTGGCAGGGCCTGGTTGGGAGTCACACCCGCTCAACCGGCAGGCGGGTCGGCGCCGGCTGGGCGTGGACAACCGCAGTTGCAACATCCTCCTGCGTCTTGAAGATGGCCGGGCTGCCCTGGACTCAGCCGGGTCAACACCACCCGGTCGACGTCGGGCGTGACCGGTCTGCCGGCCACTCCGAAGGCTCCGCCTGTTCCCGGAGTCGCCGGGCACCGGCTGCGTAGTCGTTGTCACGACCCGCTGGACACGGTTCTGATCCGCGTCTTCCTCGCGCTAGCGTTCGGGTTCAAGGGAATTCCACGTGGAGACGGTAGCGAAACTGGAACCTGTTCTAATATTCTGCACGGGATGTGAGTGAGGAGGACGCCGTGCCGATCCGGGTAGCGGTCGCTGGAACCGGCAACGCCGGTCGGCTGGTCTTGCGGCACGTGCTGTCCGATCCCCGGTTCGAGCTGACCGCACTGTGGGTTCACTCGGCCGGGAAGGTGGGAGTGGACGCGGCGGCATTTGCCGGCCTGGACGGCGCATGCGGGGTCGTCGCGACGAGTGACTGGGAGGCGGTGCTGTCCGCGCGTCCCGAGTGCGTCGTGTACAGCGCGATGGCCGACAATCGCGTGCGGCAGGCGATCGAGGACTGCCGGCGGCTACTCGCCGCTGGCGTCAACGTGGTCGGCACGGCCCCGACACCGTTGGTCTATCCGTGGGGCGTCGTCGGCGAGCGGTATCTCGCGCCGTTGGAGGCCGCCGCGTTGGCTGGCGGGGTGAGCATCTTTGTCAGCGGCGTGGATCCTGGTTTCACCAACGATCTGATTCCGCTCGCGCTCGCGAGCACCTGTCGCAGCGTCACGCAGGTGCGGTGTGTCGAGATCGCCGACTACGCGACGTACGATGGCGCGACGGTGATGTTCGACGTGATGGGCTTCGGTGCGCCGCTCGACCAGTTGCCGAGGTTGCTGAGCCCGGGGTTTCTGTCGCGGGCCTGGGGACCTGTGGTCCGGCAGCTCGCCGCCGGGCTGGCGATCGACGTCGGCGAGATCACTGAATGGTACGAGCGGGAGCCGGCGTCTGAGGCGTTCGACATCGCCGCGGGGCACATCCCCCAATTCGGCCTGGCTGGTTTGCGCTTCGAGGTCCGGGGCCTCGTCGGTGGCCGGCCCGCGCTCGTCATCGAGCATGTCACCCGGCTCCGCGAAGACATCCGGCCCGACTGGAGACGGCCGGCGCAGCCCGGCGGCTCGTACCGGGTGGAGATCGTCGGCGAGCCGTCGTACACAGCGGACATCTGTCCCACCAGTACCGACGGCGACCACAACTATGCGGCCATCCTCGCCGGGGTTGGCCGGGTCGTGAACGCGATACCGGCGGTGCTGGCCGGGCCACCCGGCATCCGTACGACGCTGGACCTGCCGCTGGTCACGAGGACCGATCCGCCGGCGGGCCGTGAATGAACCACCGGCCAGCCGAGGCGGCGCGCCGGCACCGAGAGGGGACCAGGATGGGCCGGGTTGACGGCAAGGTCGCGCTGATCAGCGGCGGAGCGCGTGGTATCGGCGCGGCCGACGCCCGGCTGCTGGTGGCCGAGGGCGCGCGGGTGCTGATCGGGGACGTCCTCGACACCGAGGGCGCGGCGCTCGCCGACGATCTCGGGGACGCCTGCCACTTCGTCCACCTGGACGTGCGCAGCTACGACGATTGGCGCTGCGCCGTCACCCACGCTGTCGGCGCCTTCGGCAAGCTCGATGTGCTGGTCAACAACGCCGGCATCGCCAACGGCAGCCCGCTCCAGCAGTTCGATCATGACCAGTGGCAGCGGATCCTCGATGTCAACCTCACCGGCACCTTCTACGGCATCCAGGCATCGGCCGACGCCATCGTCGCCGCGGGCGGCGGCTCGATCATCAACGTGTCGTCCATCGAAGGCATCCGGGGCACGCCTTGGGCACACGGCTACGTCGCC
Source organism: Rugosimonospora sp. (assembly GCA_035278125.1). Lineage (GTDB taxonomy): Bacteria > Actinomycetota > Actinomycetes > Mycobacteriales > Micromonosporaceae > DATEJJ01. The sequence continues at coordinate 30,941 of DATEJJ010000121.1, read as the reverse complement.
ACGAAATGGGCCGTGCGGGGGCTCACCAAGTCCGTCGCGCTGGAGCTGGCCCCGCACAACGTGCGGGTCAATTCGATCCACCCGGGAATGATCCGCACCCCGATGACACGGCACCTGCCCGAGGACCTGATTCCGGTGCCGCTCGGCCGCCCCGGGCAACCCGTGGACATCGCCAACTTCGTGCTCTTCCTCGCCAGCGACGAGTCCTCGTACGCCACCGGGACCGAGTTCGTCGTCGACGGTGGTACCACCCAAGCCATTCCCCACAAGTCGAGCTGACCCGGGAGATCGCGGGCGGCGGGTGCGGCTCCTGCGGGCACCCGGGTCAGCTCGTGGACGGCGCCGAATATGGCGTCTTCGGCAACCGCGTGGCGCACCTGCTCGGCGTCCGTGGTGGTCCGGACCGTGGCGCATGCCAGCGTGCGCTGTCGGCCAGCGGACCCAGGTACGCCAGCCGGTCGCTGGACCGGAATCCGCCGGCCTCCCAGGGCGTCAGGCCATGCGGGTGAGGTCGCGCACCGCCAGGGCGGCGGCCACCATCCCGGTACCCAGCGGAATCCCCGGCGCCGGATAGGTGTCCCCGCTCAGGCTGGCGGCGGTGTTTCCGGCGGCGTAGAGACCCGATATCACCGAACCGTCGGTGCGCAACACCCGTGCCGCGGCGTCTGTGACGAGGCCACCTTTGGTGCCCAGATCGGACAGGACGAACCGGGCAGCGAAATACGGCGGCCGGTCGATGGGCACCAGCGCCGGGTTCGGTCGCCCGCCGGCGGCGAAGAAGGTGTCGTACTCGTCGGCCCCTCGCCCGAAGTCCCCGTCGACACCGACCCTTGCGGCGTCGTTGAAGCGATCCACCGTGGTGCGGAGGGTTTCGGTGTCCACGCGCATCCGGGCGCTCAACTCCTCGATCGTGACGGCGCTGACCCAGGTGCCGGCCGCGAGATGCTCCCCGGGGTCGCCTTCCGGCATCGCGATGGCCGGCAGCCGACCCCCCTCCCGCGAGTCGAACACGAGCCAGGAGGTCAGGCGTTCGTCCCGGGCCGCCATCTGCCGCCCGAAACGGTCGTACGGGAGACATTCGTTGGCGTAGCGCCGGCCGGCGGCGTCCACCATGACGCCGCCGCGGAACCCGAGGGTGAAAGACGCACGCCCGTCCGGCTGGAGCAGGCCCGGGCACAACCATGCCTGGTCCAGGTGGGCCGTTGCCGCACCGAGCCGCACGGCTGCCCGCAGCAGTTCGCCGGCGTTCGTCCCCGGTGGAGCCATCGACCACGACGCGGCACCCGGTACGCCGTGCGCGACCCGCAACTCGGTGTTTCCCTCGAACCCGCCACACGCCAGCAGGACGCCCCGGGTGGCTCGGATCTCGATCGTGGCGCCCGCCGCTTCCACGAGGACACCCGTCACCCGATCGCCGTCGTAGCACAGGCCGGACACCCGGTGACCCGTACAGACCGTGCCCCCGTCGCGTACGAGCATCGCCAGCAGGCGCGCGACCAGAGCCTGGCCGCCGGTGAGCCGTGAGCGGCCCGGTCGCCCCACGCGATCCCGTTCCACCGGTGGCCGGACCAGGGCAGCAACCGTGGGTGACAGCTGTTCGCGGTCGATCGCGACCGGCTGGATCGACCGCCCGCCCGCGACCCGGCCGGGGGCGGCGAAGTACTCGGGGAACGGCAGCCATTCGAAGTCGAAGTCCGGGTCGGCGGTGAGCGCGTCGACGAGGGTCGGCGCGTACGCCAGGAACGACTCCACCAGCTCCGGTCTCGGGCCGTGGAGCACGGCGTCCAGGTAGTGTCGGGCCGATGCGCTCGAGTCGGCGATGCCCGCCCGGCGCTGCACCGCGCTGCCTGGCAACCAGCACGCGCCGCCCGAATATGCCGAGGTGCCACCAACCAGGCCCGTACGTTCCAGAACCGCGGTGGTCAGGCCAGCCTTGGCCGCCAGGTGAGCGGCGGTCAGGGCAGCGCCCCCGGAGCCCGCGACGACCAGTTCATAGGTCTCGGTCGTTGAGTCCGTCACGGTGCCTCCCGAGTGTGGGGACCCGGCCGAACCAGTGTCTCATAGAGGGATCTATGTAGCAATGTGTTCGCTCGTCGGCAAGCGGTCAACAACCCGCCAGGAGATTCCACGTCCCGTGCGCATACCCGGACGAGAAGCTCCACCGCCCCGACGCACAGCGTCCATGGCCCGGTCACCAGTTGCGTCAACCATCGTCAAGGCTCGATCCCTGGCCGCCATCGGCTGCCAGGCCGTGACGGCGAGAGACCACCCGGGTGGACCCGATGGGCGTGCGGCGCCCAGGGGCATGCGTGTCCCTACCGATTCCGGGCCGGCCCGTCAACGCGCGCGCACGTGTCGATCAATTTCGGCCAGGCTCCATGGCGGGTTGGTCGCATGGTCTCGCCAGGCGAGGAGTTCCGGCTCGGGCACGGGGAAGCGGCCCAGGTACCCGCCGGCGCCGGCGAAGACACGGCCGGTGATCCCCGCGGACAGGTCGCTCGCGAGGAATGCGTACAGCGCCGCGACGTGTCCGGGCGGCCCGGGGTCGAGTGAGCCCGCGAGGGTGAGGTCGTCGAGCATGCCGCGCTGGTGCAGTTCGGCGAGGTGCGCTTCGTACACCGCGCCGGTGGACAGCCGTGTGCGGGCGCCGGGGCACACGGCGTTGACGCGGACGCCGTACTCGGCGAGTTCGGCGGCGATCGCCATGGTCAGGCTGGTCACCGCGCCCTTGCCCGCGGGGTAGCCGGTGCCACCGTAGATGCCGAGGAATGCGTGGGAACTCGTGGTGACAATCGTGCCTTTTCCGCGGGCGACCATCTGCGGCGCCACGGCGCGGCACGCGGTGAACGTTGCCGTCAGGTGGGAGGCGATGAGTTCGTTCCACTCGTCCGGCGTGACACTGAGGATCGATGAGCCCACCGGTTCCGCCGTGCCGGTACACGTGACGAGCGCGTCCACCGGGCCGAACTCCTCGGCCGCCCGCAGTAGGGTCTGCGCTATCCGCGGGTCCGCCGCGGAGCCGGCGACCGCCGTGGCGCGACCGCCAGCCCTGCGGATTCCCTCCGCGGCGTGTTCGGCGACCGTCGGGTCACGGCCGTTGACGACGGCGGCGGCTCCGCCTGCTGCCAGCACCTCGGCGACGGCGAGCCCGATCCCGCGACTGGACCCGGTGACGATGGCGACCCGGACACCGGGGACAGCAGAGCCTTCGCAGGAGTCTGTATCCATCGATCACGGCTCCCTCGGCGGACAGCAACGCTGTCAGATACATATATGACTCCTGGTCGCCGCCCGGCGGGCGGTTGGGGAATTCTGTTCCTGGGCCGCCCGCGCGTCTCCTGCGGGCGGTACGCGGTGTCCGCTTTTCCGCACCCGGCACGCATCGGCAAAGTCGATCCGCTGCGGATCATCTCGCGTTGGAGGACCTTGTGGTCAGCGTGCGCACGGCGGGTCCGTGCGCCACCAGGGCTGCATGTCGCTGCCGCAGGCGATCGTCGATGCCGCCAACACCGGCGGTGAGCGCCGCCGGGGCGCAGTCGTGGCCATCAGCGCGCCGTCACGGTCACTGGGACGTGCTCGAAGCCGCGGACGTTGGAGGAGTAGAACCGCACGCAGTGCGCGTGGTCGACCTCCACCGTCCGGGCGCGGCGGATCACCTCCACCAGCGCCACCCGCGCCTCCAGCTTGGCGAGGTGGGACCCGAGGCAGAAGTGCCGGCCCCCGCCGAAGCTCAGGATCCGGGCCAGTTGGTCCGCGGGCCGGTCGATGTCGTAGCTGTCGGGATCGGTGAAGACCGTCTCGTCGCGGTTCGCCGAGCCGTAGGCCAGCAGGAGCTTGGCGCCGGCCGGCGCGGTCACGCCGCCGATCGTCACATCCTCGACGAGATGCCGGGCGACGAGCTGCGTGGTGGTGTCGTACCGCAGCGTCTCCTCGATCCACCGGGGCACCAGGGACGCGTCGGCGAACACTCGGTCGCGTACCGCAGGGCGTGCGGTGAGGTGGAACAGGGCGTTGCCCAGGAGCTTCGTGGTGGTCTCGTTCCCCGCGACCACCATGAGGAAGAGGAAGGCGATGATCTCCTCCTCGCTCATCCGGTCCCCGCCCATCTCGGTGTGCAGCAACGCGGTGGTGAGGTCGTCCGCGGGCTGCCGGCCGCGGCGTGCGACGTGCTCCCGGTAGTACTCGAAGAGCGTCAGGGACGCCTCGATGCCGGCGGCCGGTACGTCGCGCAGACCGTCCTCGCGCAACACGAGCAGGTCGGCCAGGCGCCGTACCTCCGCCCGGTCGGACTCGGGCACTCCGACCATCTCGGAAATGACGTCCATCGGCAGCCTGCCGGCGAACCCGGCGATCCAGTCGAAGGGCGTCGCACCGCCGGCGGCGAGCACCTCGTCCAGGTACCGGTCGGTCAGCTGCTGGATCTGCGGCTCCAGCAGCTGTACCCGCTTGGGAGTGAAGCCCTTGGAGACCAGGCCGCGCAGCCGCAGGTGCCGCGGCGCATCCATGGCCAGGAACGACATCACGGTGTGCGCGTGGGAGCCCCAGGCGCTCTCGTCCAGCGAGACACCCATCGCGTTGCTGTACGCCCCATCGGAGCGCACGGCCCGGGTGATGTCGGCGTGCCGGGACATGACCCAGAAGTCGTGCGCCACGTTGTGGTAGAGCGGTTGTTCGCGCCGCAGCCGTGCGTACATGGGGTACGGGTCGTCCTGCAAGGCGTGGTCGTACGGGTCGAAGTCGATGGGGGCCAGCGTGTCCCGGCTCAGCGTGCTCACGCGTTCCCTCCATCGTGACGGCAACGACACGGTCGAGCCGGTCGGCGGATTCCGTGTGGGAGAAGCGTCTTTTTCGGATCTGCGGCGGCCCACCCCGGCGATCTCCAGCCGTGTGCGGGGCGTGGCGAACGGCCGGAGCGCCGTCTCCGGCTGGTGGTCACCGAGGTCTCCGCGATGTCGTGGATATCTGTCTGGACACCAGTATAAAATAGAACTTGAATCTATTTCTGACAAGGCTCGACGGCGCAGTTGGCGCAGGATGGGGCCGTTCTCATCGGGTTGGTCGAATACGAAGGCGGACACCCTGCAGTGGTAGAGGTTCTCTGCGACGAACCGCCGCCCGAGCGCGTTGACGACGATCCCGTTGACGGTGCCGTCCGGCGGGTTGAACGGTGCGGTGAAAAGACGCGCACACCCTGTGGTCGGCGACCCCACCGACCGACCCACCGAGCCGCGCCATCTCCTCGGGCGTGTCGCGCCAGCCGGTGGCTTCCTGTACCGGGGTCGGTCACGCACCGGCACGCTGGCCCCGGCGGCTGATGCCTCGATCGCCGCTGATGCCCGCCATACCGGCCGGCCGCGACCGGATCCGGCGTGCAAAAATAGAACCTGGTACCACCAGGCTGCCAGCCGACTCGGTGTCGGACGAGCTAGCCATAGAACCATCTATGGCAAAGGGTTCGGGCCCGGGGGCGGCTCTGCGGTGGCCGGCCGGAACTTCCCTTTCGGAGCGAGGAGCGTGGCGGCGTATGGCGGGTCGGGTGCGGGAACCGGACGAGGTGACGGCCGCCTCGCCGGGCGGACTGCCGGTGGCGGGGCTGCCTGACTGGCAGCTGGCGCGCCGGCAGCGCATCGTCCTGGCGGCATTGCGCGCGTTGGAGGAGCAGGAGTACGACAAGATCCAGATCCGCGACGTGGCGCAATCGGCGGAGGTGGCGCTCGGGACGCTTTACCGGTACTTCTCCTCCAAGGAGCACCTCTACGCCGCCGCCCTGCGCGAGTGGGCGGGCTTCGAGCAGACCAGGCCGGCCCGCGCTGCCCGGCTGGACCCGGAGGTGCGCGTGCGGCGTCGGATCCACTCGGTGATCAAGGCGTTCCAGAAGCAGCCGCAGTTCTTCAAGGTCTTCACGCTCCTGCAGGCCAGTGCCGATGTGAACGCCCGTGAACTGCTGGCGGCCTTCGAGCAGGTGGCCTGGGATTCGCTGACCGCCGAGTTCCAGATGCTGCCGCCCGCCGAGGCGCGCGACGCCGCGGTCATGGTCTGGTCGATGATCGACTCGCTGGTCGCCCGGGCCGTCTACTGGGGGACGCAGATGTCGGAGGTGCACCGGGTGATCGACCGGTTTCTCGACGTCGTCTTCGAGCACGCTCGCGCGCTTGACTAAATCTGAATTCTAGTTCCACTATGGCTGCAGCCGAGTCGACAGTGGTGGAGGGTGATCGACGATGTCTGCAGCGGATGGCGCGGCGTGGCAGGATCCGGCGCCCGGGCCCTACGTCGTCGCGGAATCCGACCCGCAGCGGCCGGCACTTGTCACACCCGACGGGAGGACCGTCACCTTCGCCGAACTCGTCAGGGCGGCCAACCGGGTATCCAACGGGCTGCGAGGTCTCGGCCTGGCGCCGGGGGACGCCGTGGCGACGTTGCTGCACAACGGATCCGAGCACTTCGAGCTGCTGCTGGGCATCTACCAGGTGGCCCAGTACCTGGTGCCGGTCAACGTCCACCTCGCGCCCCAGGAGGCCGCGCACATCATCGTGGACTGCGGAGCGAAGGTACTCGTTGCCCACGCGGATCTCGCGGCCGCCCTGGCGCCTGTCGCCGACCGGCTGCCCGCCCACCGGTTCGTGGTCGGGGGACCTGTCGCGGGCTGGGCGGACTACCGGAACTTCCGGGGCAGCCATGCGGCGCAGGCCCCACGGGACCGGCTGGTCGGCGCCATCATGGGCTACACCTCCGGTACCACCGGCCGCCCCAAGGGGGTTCGCCGGCAGCTGTTCGAGCTGTCGCCGGAGGTGATGGCCAACTTCGGTACGAGCTTCACCGCGCGCTTCGGGCTGTGCCCCGGCACCGGGGTGCACCTCGTCTGCTCGCCCCTGTACCACGCGGCCCCGGCCAACGTCTCGATGCAGATCCAGCAACTCGGGCACACCCTCGTCATCCGCGACCAGTTCGACGCGGAGGGCGTGTTGCGCGACATCGAGCGGTACCGGGTGACAAGCACCCAGATGGTACCCACCCACCTGCACCGGATCATGCGGCTGCCGGAGCCGGTCCGCACGCGGTACGACATGTCGAGCCTCACCACGCTGCTCGTCGCCGGCTCGCCGTTCGCGCCCGCGGCGAAGGAGGCGGTCATCGCCTGGCTGGGACCGGTGGTCTACGAGTACCTCGCGTCCACCGAGGGCATCGTGGCGGTCGTCGACTCCGCTGAAGCGCTCGCCCGGCCGGGCACCGTCGGCAAGCCGCACGACGTGAAAATTCTCGACGGGGAGGGCAACGTCCTTGGGCCGGGCGAGGTCGGGCTCATCCACTTCCGGCTCCAGATCCCGTTCGAGTACCACAACGACGCCCAGAAGACCGCGGCCGCGGTCAGCCCGGACGGCTACGCAACGGTGGGCGACCTGGGCCGGCTCGACGAGGACGGGTACCTGTACCTGCTCGACCGGCGGGACGACCTGATCATATCCGGCGGCGTCAACATCTACCCCGCAGAGGTCGAGCAGCGGCTCATCCTGCACCCCGCGGTCGCGGATGTCGCCGTTGTCGGTGTGCCGGACGAGGAGTGGGGGCAGCGCGTGGTCGCGGTCGTCTCCCCCGAGCCCGGCTGGGCCGGCCACGCGGAGCTGGCAACCGAACTCGACCGGTTCTGCCGGGAGGGGCTCGCGGCCCTCAAGCGTCCGCGCCGCTACGAGTTCCGCGCCACACTGCCGCGCTCGGCGTCCGGGAAGCTGTCCCGGGGCCGGCTGCGGGAGGAGCTGACCGCCGCCCGATGACACCGGTCGACCGCGATCGATTGCCGGATCCGCCGTGGCCGACTGGCCCCACGTCCCGCACAGTCGTGTCCGGATTTCGTGGATCGGCCCGCCGGCCCCGGTCATCGTCGATCGGAGAGAGCGGTGTCTGGTCCTGGTGGTTGGCGAGCCGGCGCGCCGCGGAGGACGGCGCTGCGCGATGCGACCATCGACGGGATCGTCTCCTTGTGTGTGGGCGGGTGGCCCGCCGGTCGGGTGTCAGGCGGCGGGCGCGCCGTAGAGTTCCAGGGCGGCGGTCCAGCTCCCGCGCTGCTGGATCAGCCGGCGGTATTTCATGATCTTCCCGGGTTCGTTGACGGCGAGCGCCCCGGCGAGGCGGTCGCCGGCCCGGTACACCGCGAGGAAGCGGGGCCCCTCGATGCTGCCGACGACGACGCGGACCTCGTCCTGCGCTGGGCGGCCGACGAACTGGATCCGGCTGTCGTACCAGTCACTCCAGACATACGGAACCGTCCGGTACGGCTTGCGGCCTGCCGGGCAGACCGCGTTGCGGGCCGCGACGGCGCCCTGCTCGGCGGCGGCGGTCCAGTTCTCCAGCCGCATCAGCGGCGAGTCCATCAGCGGGTTGGGCCAGTGCGCCACATCGCCGGCGGCGTGGACACCGGGCACGGACGTCGCGAGGTATTCGTCGCAGATGACACCGCCGTCCTCGTCGTGCAGCCGGACGCCCGAGCCGGCGAGCCAGCCGGTGGCCGGTGCCGAGCCGATGCCGACGATGACGAGGTCGGCGTCGAGGGTCGAGCCGTCGGACAGAGCGACCGACTCGATGCGACCCTGGCCGTGCAGGGCGGCCACCGAAACCCCGAGCCGCAGGTCGGTTCCGTTGCGGTGGTGCAGGTCCGCGAGGACGCGGCCCAGCTGCGGGCCGGCGGCGCGGACGAGTGGCACCGGCGCGGCCTCCACGATCGTGACGGTGTTGCCGTACCTGCGGGCCGCTGAGGCGATCTCCGATCCGATGAAGCCCGCTCCGACGATGACCACCCGGTCGCCGGCGTGCAGGCGCTCGCGGATCAGTCGTGCCTCCTCCAGCGTGCGGAGAGTCACGACGCCCGCGAGACCGGCGGTGGCGGGCAGCGTCCGGGGTGCGGATCCGGTGGCGACGATCAGCGCTTCATAGGGCAGGCGCCGGCCGCCGACGTGCAGCATCCGTGCCCGCGTATCCAGCGCCTCGGCGGGGGCGCCCAGCACCAGCTCCACGCCGAGGTCGTCGCGCAGGTGCGCCTCCTCGGCGAAGTACCGTGCCGACGCCGCCGGGGTGAGAAACTCCTTGGACAGTGGGGGCCGGTCGTAGGGCAGGTGCGGCTCGGCGCCGACGAGAACGGCGCGGCCGGCGTATCCGGCGGCTCGGGCGGCCTCGATCGCGCGCAGCCCGGCCAGCGACCCGCCGACCACCACCAACGGGCCGCGTATCGTCATTCCCGGGTCTCCGCCAACCGCAGCGCGGCGGTGGGGCAGGAGCGTACGGCGTCCTCGATCGTCGCCACGTCCGCGGCGGACACGTCGTCGTGCAGCAGGATGAGCGCACCGTCGTCGCCGATCTCGAAATGTTCCGGGGCGATGGACTCGCAGATGCCAAGCCCGGTGCACTTGGCGCGGTCGACATTCACGTACACGGCACAACTCCTCTGGATGACCCTCAGCCGATGTGGGCGGGTAGGCTGACGATGCCGTTGATGAAGTTGCTGACCAGGTGTACCGGCTCGCCGAAGTCGATCCGCGGCACCCGGGTGAGCAACTCACGGAAGATCGCGCGCAGTTGGGTGCGGGCGACTCCGTTGCCGAGGCAGAAGTGCGCGCCGCCACCGCCGAAGCCGAGATGCGGATTCGGTGAGCGGGACAGGTCGAAGCGCATCGGATCACAGAAAACCGACTCGTCGCGGTTGGCGGAGCAGTAGAAGAGCACGACCTTGTCGCCCGCGGAGATCTCCACACCGCCGAGTTGTGTGTCGCGCGCCGCCGTGCGGGCGAACTGGAGTACCGGCGAGGTGTGCCGGACGAACTCCTCCACGGCGGTGCCGATACGCCCCGGGAAGTCCGCCAGTAGCCAGTCACGCTGGTCGGGGTTGGCCTGCAGCCGCAGCATGCTGATCGAGGTGGTCTGCTTCGTCGTGTCGTTGCCCGCCACGCTGAGCAGCACGAGGAATGCACCGATGTCGTCATCGCTGAGCCGGTGACCGTCGATCTCGGCTGATACGAGGTTGGTGAGCAGGTCGTCCTGCGGGTGTGCGCGGCGGTGCGCGGCCAGTTCCTGGCCGAGGCCGAACAGGTAGAACATCTCGTCGGCGAGCATCGCGTAGACGCGGTCCATCGGGGCGTCGTGCGGCACGTCGGCACCGCCCACCAGGCGCTCGGCGGCCAGCGCCGCCCGTTCCCGCTGGGAGGCCGGGACGCCGACGATGTCAGAGACCGTCTCCATCGGCAGCCGGCTGGCGCACGCCTCGACGAAGTCGATGTCCCCTGCGCCGATGATCCCGTCGACGATGCTACGGGCGTTCTGCTCGATCCGGTCGGTGATCTGCGCGACGGCCTTGGGCGTGAACGCCATGCTGATCAGCCGCCGGTAGCGGGTGTGGTCCGGCGCATCCATGGTGAGGAAGAAGCTAGCCGCGGTGGCAAGGTCCGGGTTCAGTGGATCGAGCGTCACCCCGTAGCGGGACGGGAAGACCGCACTGTCCAGACTCACGGCGCGGATGTCCGCCGCCCGGGTCACCGCCCAGAAACCCTTCTGGTCGTGCGGCTCATACCACTGCGTGGGCTTATGCCAGCTGACCGGCGCCTCGGCGCGCAGCCGGGCAAACGACGCCTCGCGTACGTCGAAGGGGTGCTCCCAGAACGTGGCGGAGGAGATGTCAACGCCGGTGGTGAGCGGGTGGTCGGTCGCGAAGAGTTTCATCCGCTGTGCCTCCTCCTCGTGCGCGCCGCCGGTGACCTGGTGACGGCGTGCCAGGGTGTTGGTGGACCCGACGCTGAGGCGCCGCAACACGTCCAGCGAGCCACAGTCTGAAACTAGATTCTATTAACGTCAAGTGTCCACCCGGGCAGGGCCACCGGCGGATCCGTCTCCGTGGTCGTTGCGCCGGCACCGGTTGCGGCCGCGTCCAGACGGCCCTCCCGGCCAGAAACGCCGCCCATTACGGCTACCCACGTTTCGCGCGGTGGGGGAGTCGGCACCGTCCCTGGTCGGGGCCTCACCCTGGCCTTGACGTCGATCCGTGAGGTCATCCATCATACAAACTATGAATGATGTAATATCAGAATTCACGGACTCGCGGGTAGTCGTCCTTGGCGGAAGCGTGGCCGGTCTGTGTGCTGCTGCGGCGCTCTCGCCCCTGGTCCGGGAGGTTGAGGTGATCGAGCGGGACAGGTTGCCCGCCGGTCCCGGCCATCGCCGCGGCGTGCCGCAGAGCCGGCACCCGCATTTCCTGCTGAACGCGGGCCGGGCGGCGTTCGAGGAGTTGCTCCCGGGCTTTGCCGATGACGTGATCGCCGGCGGCGGTGAGATCCTCGACCCTGCCCGTGATGCGGCCTACCTTGAACCGCGCGGCTGGGCGCCGCGGAAGGACGGACCGCTGAGCATGCTCTACACCTCGCGGATCCTGCTGGAGAGCGTGCTGCGGACCCGGGTGCGGGCGTTGCCGAACGTGCGTATCCGCGAGCAGACCGACGTGACCGGCGTCGTCGTGAACCCCGCCACTGGTCGTGTCGCGGGGGCGCGCATCTGTGACCGGCGTGGTGAGACCCCGGTCGACGCGATCGCGGAAGCCGACCTGGTCGTCGACGCGATGGGACGGGGCAGCCGCGTCGCCGCGTGGCTCCAGCAGGCCACCGGAGTCCAGGTGCCGACGCTCGACCTCAACGCCAAGGTCATGTACTCCTCGCGCTGGTACAACCGGCCGAAGGACCCGGGCGCTGACCTTTGGTGGCGACAACTCGTGATCACGCCGAGGCCGGCGGGCCGTGGCAGCCCGTACTCCGAGTACCTCACCACGATCTACCCGGTCGACGGCGACCGTTGGATCGTCTTCATGGGGTCGTGGGGTCACGACATGCCCGCGACGCCTGAAGACTTCGACCGCGCCGCGAGGCTGCTGCGCACGCCCGTGTTCGCCGACGCGCTGGCCCGGGCCGAGCCGATCTCCGACGTCTACACCACCCGGTCCACGCACAACCGCTGGTTGCGTTACGACCGGGCCACACCACCAGCCGGCATCCTCGCGGTCGGCGACGCCGCCTGCGCCTTCAACCCGCTCTACGGTCAGGGCCTGAGCGCCGCAGCCAAGGCGGCCACGCTGCTTCAGCAAGCGGCGCGGGAGCACGGTCGCATCGACCAGACCTTCGCCCGCAGCTACTTCGCCCGGCACGAACGGTTCCTGCAACTGCCCTGGACGCTGGCGACAATGCGCGACAAGTCATACGCGCACGCCACCGGCTCCGAGGCGATGCGGGACGGGGTCGCCAAGCGGCTGCTCGTCAAGGTGACCATCCCGATCTTCGACCTGGTCAGTGCCGCGTCGCGGGAGGAACCCGTCGTGGCCGAAGCCTTCGCGAAGGTGTTCAACATCGAGGAGCACGTGTCGACGCTGGGCCGGCCGCGGTTCCTGTTGGCGCTACTGCGGTACAAGGTGCGTGACCTGTTCGGCCGCAGCCGGCTACCCAGGCCCGGTGATCCGATGCTCCCACCGCCGGCGACGGTCTGGTCCACACCCGGGCAAGCCCTGGCCACCGCGGCGACGGTGATGACCCGATGAGCTTCCTGATCTTCAATGCCCCGGGCGACCTGCCCTGGTACACCAACGTGTTCGACCTGGCCCTCACCACGACATTCGCCGTGGGTGTGGTCAGTTCGGCGCGCGCCTACCGTCGCCGTCGCCCCGACTACGCCTTCGTCATGCTGGCCGCGTTCTGGTACGGGCTGATCCTGGAACTGTCCGGGATGGCCTGGAAGGACAGCTACCAGCAGGGCAGGTTCGCGGTGATGCTCAACTGGGGCGTTTTCCCACTCTGGGCGCACGCCACGTACATGCCGTCGTATGTGCTGCTGTTCTATCCGACCTTCTTCTTCCTCGGGTACCGGCTGCTCGAAGGTCTCGCGGTGACCTCATTGTGGAAGCGCGCGGTCACCGGCGGCGCGATCATCGGGCTGCTCCTGGACCCGGCGTACATCATCCAGGGCAATCTCGACCAGTCCCGATGGTGGACCTGGAAGCCGTGGATTCTCTACCAGTTCTGGCTGGGCTGGCCGCTGGCCGACCTGTGGTGGCAGACGACCTGGGGTGCGCTGTTCTGCTACGTCGTCCACCGGCTCCGGCCACGGATCGACGAGCGGTTCGCGGGTCGACGTCTGGTGTTCTTCCTCGGCGCACCACTGGCCATCGGGGTCGGCATGAACATATTCGGGCCGCTTTTGCATGTCCCCTTCATGATCGTCACCTACGCCGGTTGGCGGCAGTGGCCCCTGGTGGTGGTCATGGTCGCAGCAGTCGCCTGGATCGCGTTGAGCGCGGAACGCAGGCCGGTGCGACGCCTCGACCCGGTGCTGCTCATCGGCCTTGCCGTATACATCGCCGCGTTGGCGGCGATGCAGGTCGGCAACGTCATCGACGAGGATGGCCTCCGATTCCACACCGCGGTGCAGAGCGCCGCGCTGATCGGCCTGACCGCAGTGGCGCTCGCCCCGCTGCTGGCCGGTCGGGCGCCCACCACGGCCCCGTCGGGGCAGGAGAGGAGTGTGGTCGGGCGCGGGTGAACCGGTGCGCTCCACTACCCTGTGGTAACTGACGGGGCATACCCTTCCCACGCGAGGAGCACGATGGCCAGGACGCGCGGCTGGGGCGGCAATCCGCCCGCCGGCGACGACGAGGCGCGCGCCCGGATCATTGCCTCGGCGAAGCGCTGTCTGGACCGGTTCGGTCCGGCCAAGACCGGCCTCGCCGACATCGCGGCCGACCTGGAAGTCACCCGGCAGACTGTCTACCGGTACTTCACCACGACCGACGAGTTGATCTACGCCGCGGCGGCGGACTCCTCCGGCGAGTTCCTGCGCCGGCTCGCAGACCACCTGGGCGGCATCCAGGCACCCGACGAGATCCTCGCCGAGGCGATCACCTGGACGCTCGAGGAGCTTCCCCGGGAGCCGTACATCGGCATCCTGCTCCAACCAAGCCGCCGTGACAACGCCACCGTGCGGATGATCGACGACCAAGCGCTCACCGTCGGACGCACGTTCCTGGCGCAACTCGCCATCGACTGGGACGCACTCGAATTCGGTGACCAGGATCTTGATGAACTCGCCGAACTGCTTCTGCGGCTTTTCACGTCATACCTGAAACGCCCGGACACGAGGCGATCGCGCGACGAGCTTAAGCAGTACTTCCTACGCTGGATCGGCGCAGCCCTGCGCACCAGCAGCACCGCCCGCGCCTGAGCCCCACGCCGCCGTGCTGGGCCGATGTCGGTGCTGCTACGCCTCGGCCAGGTCGATGGCGAGGTTTGCCGCCATGACGCGGATCATGTGTTGTACGCCGATCTCGTTGCGGCCGATGAGCATGTGGTCGTGTTGTCCCTGACGCACGCCCTGGCCGCAGCCGGGGAGCACGCCGAAGTCTTCGTCCCGTACCGCGGCGTGAACCTGTTCATAGATGTCCTGGTAGGCGCGCCGGGTCGTGTCGTCGGTCGCGGGAATGACCGACATCCAGCTGTGCCGCACGGTGCAGGTGGTCGGGCCGTCGAAGGGCAACATGTCGATGATTTCCACGCCGACGGGGCTGTTGGCGAGGATGAGGTTCGGGTAGATCCAGTAGATGACGCCCATGTTCGCCTGGGGTGTGCGGTCGGCGTGCGGATCCGTATCGACGTTGGTGATCCAGTTGAACGGGAATCCCATCCGGTGGTGTACGCCGAAGGTGTCGTGGACCGAGGTGTTGGGTACCGTGTTCATCCCGATGAGGCTTTTGGCGTGTACGTAGGGGAAGTGGTAGGACTCGGCGAACGCCTCCAGTGCGCCTTTCCAGCTCACGCCCGAGGTGAACTCGCGGGCGGTGAGGTAGCCGTAGTCGGCGTAACCCCACCGGCCCAGCTCGGCGTCCAGCGGGCCGAGGTGCTGGTCGAGGTCCAGCGGTGCGTCCCGGGTCAGTACCGCCCAGACGAAGCCGTTGCGTTCCTGTGACGGCAGTTCCACCAGCCCGTAGGCGGATCTGTCCAGGCCGGGGAACCCGGCCTTGCCGGGGAGTGTTGCCAGGCACCCTTTGGTGTCGTACGACCAGGCATGGTAGGGGCAGGTGAAACGGCGCGATACGCCGGCGCCGTACGCGGGCTGGGCGCCCCGGTGCCGGCAGTAGTTGAGGAACACGTGCGTGGTGAGGTCCGCGTCGCGCGTGATCAGCAGCGAGGATCCGAGCACCTCCCGCACCACATAGGAGTGCGGTTCGGGCACCTGCGCCGACGGGGCGACAGCCAGGGGCGTGGTCCGCAGCAGCGCGAGTTCGCGCTCGTACAGATCGGTGTCGCGATAGTACGACAGCGGGACGCGCAGCGTATCCGGCGCCATGTCGGTGGTGCTGCCCCGGACCAGCGTCAGCGCTCTTTCGGTCAACGACTCGTCCAGGGGCGTCGGCGCGGTGGTGGGCGGTGCGAGTAGTTCAGCCATACCCGACCATACACCTGTTAGAATGTGTATTGTCAATGGTCGGTCCGGCCATGGCCGGGCCGCTCGTCCCGGTGCCTGCGGTAGAAAGGGGGGCAGCCGAGGCAACGGGAGGTTCGAGCGTGCGCACGCATGGGTGGGGCGGGTCTCCGCCCCGGTCGGATGAGGAAGCGGTCGCGCGTATCCTCGACGCCGCGGCGGCCGGGCTCGACCGGGTCGGCCGGGATCTGCGCATCGCGGACGTCGCGCGTGACCTCGGCGTCACCCGGCAGACCGTCTACCGCTACTTCCCCAGCACCGACGACCTCGTCGCCGCGACCGCGGTACGCGCGAGCGGCCAGTTCCTCGACCAGGTCAAGGCCCACGCCGCCGGCCTCGACGATCCGGCGGACGCGGTCATCCAGGCGCTGGTGTTCACGCTCGACCACCTACACGACAACACCTACCTCGACATCGCCCTGGCGCCGGGCGGCACACAGACCCGCGCCGCCCAGGTGACGTCGCCGATCGCCCGCGAGTTCGGCCTCCAACTGGTCAAGAGCCTCGACGTGGACTGGTCGGCTGCGGGATTCGACCAGCACCTGCTCACCGAACTCGTCGAGCACATGCTCCGTCTGACCCAGTCACTCATCCTCGACCCGGGCGACCCACCCCGGCACGGCGACCAACTCAACGCCTACCTCAACCGGTGGCTACGCCCCGCGATCACCGCCGCCACCCAGCCGGTCGGCCGATCATCCCGGTAACAGTCCCCGCGCCCGACGGCGCCACCACCACCCGGCGTTGGGGCGCCTGCGGAGGCACCGGACCACATCGTCCACCCGCACCACACCGCGGCGCGATGGGCGTCCCGGGCCTTCCAGCGGTTCGTTGTCCACAAACGATCTTGATCGAGGATACCGCTCTGAGCGCGGTCGGTGGGGCGGCGTTGTCTGCGGGCGGTCCATGCCGACCGGCCGTTGGCCAGCGCGGATCAGCCTTCCACCTGAGCCAGGAACTGGTTGCGGCGGGCCTGCCGGCCATAGTTGGCGGGGCCGCGTACGCAGGTCGGGCACCAGTGGCCGCCGGTCAGGACGAGTCTCGGGCTTGCGGTGAAGGCGTGTCCGTCGGCGCAGCGCCAGCGCAGGGGTGTGACGACGCCGCCGGCTGGCAGGCATGTGGCGTGAAGCTGCCCGCCGCGGAACGCCGCGGCATCGCGTAGGTCCTGAATGGACCATTGCGCGGGGTCTTTTGATTCGTCGTATCCGTGGTCGAGCAGGCGTGGGCTGTGGCTGGGGGTGGGCGGCTGAAACGTTGCCCACGTGCCGATGTCTTGCCAAGCGTCCCGCGAGCCGAAGTAGGCGCGGATGTGTGCGTCGTCGTCGGCGTCGATCCAGCTCATCGTGCCACGGGGCCGGTGGGTCAGCGGTCGCATGACGAAACGCTTGACCAGCCAGGCGGGCACTGTGCCGGCCAGGCGTACGGATCGCGGGGCGGCATTGACCGCGCGGGAGAGGGCTTGGTCGACCGTGTCGCGGCGGAACGGGACGAGGTGTTCGAGGCGGTCGGAGTCGGTGTACCAGTGTCCATGGAAGTTCCTGGTGGCAAACCAGTTCCGGTCGTACCAGCGCCGCACGTCGCCGACTCCGAGTGCGCCGGCGACCCGGGTCATCAGCTCCCAGTTGGTCAGTCGCCACGCCGGTCCTCCGCCGACGTTGTAGATGGCGCCCCAGAACTGTTCGGGCACGCCGTCCTCGCAGATGTTCGCGATCAACCTGGCCGAGTCTTCCACCGACACCCACTCCATCGTGCCCGCCAACGGCGTGTGCGTCATGATCGGGTCGCGGACCTCCAGCAGGCCCGGGTGGAAGATGCCTGTCTGGCGTAGCCAGACCCACCGGCACAGGCTGCTGTCCACGAGTTCGCGCTCAGCGGCGATCTTGCTTTGGGCATACTGGTCGTACTGCGCGGCGCGGACCGGGTCGCCGACGCGTCCCCAGTGGTGGGGCGGGTTGCGGTCGCCGGTCTGCGCGACGGATCCGACCATGACCACGCCGATCGCGTGGGGGTCGGGTTGAGCCTTCACGGCCTGGATGAGGACTCGTGTGCCGCCCACGTTGACCCGGTAGGTGAGCTCAGGTTGGTCGTCCGCCAGTGGTGAGACGATCGCGCCCAGGTGGAGGACATACTCGGCCCCGCGGACGCACGATTCGACAACGGACCGGTCGGTGATGTCGCCGTACACGATGGTCAGGTTGCCCATACCGGCGAACTCGCTGATGACGGCACGATCCCGGGCAGTCGGCAGGACCAGGGCGACCACGTCGAAACGGTCCGCCCGTTGGCTGAACTCCCGCAGGGTCTGGCGTCCCCAGGTACCGGTGCCTCCGGTGAGAAAGATCTTCTTCCTCCTCCGCCCCATTCTCCGTGTCCCTTTCCGGTAGCGTCCGCCACGTTGTCGCTGTACTCGCGCGGACAGGTACGCCGTCGTCTCCCGGTCGGCGGCTTGCATAGGCGGGCTTCCTGGTGGCGAGGTGGCCTGCACGGTGCCGACGGCGCTTCGGGGACGCCGGTGGGCGGCGTGGTCGCGCGTCGTGCGGCGATGCGCCGCACCCGTCGAAGGAACCCGGGAAAGTCCCTCGACACGTCCCACTGTCACGCCGACCGGGACTCGGCGACAACCGCAATGTGAGATAGAACTCGTTACAATCTCGTCAGTGGTCGGCGGCGTGCCATGGCTTCACCAGTAAGGCGACCATTGGCGCGTGAACCCTCCTCGTCGTGATGAGAACGTGTTACAGCCTGGCGGTTGGGTGTGCTCGCCGCCCTGCGACGTGTCTTCGCGGTGGCCAGACGGGCTCGGGGCGGGGCGTGCGCTGCCTCATATTCGCCGGCCCGCGGGCGGTGGCGCTCCCGGACTACTTCGCCGGCCGCGAGCGGGCGTACGCCGTCGGGCACGCCGATTCTGTAGCCCGCACGCGCTGGGCGGCGTTCGCCGGCCTCGCCGCCGTGGGTCTGTACTGGCGCGCGGGCCACCATGGCGAGCCGGAACTGGAACGCGTTACAATTTTTGGGCGCACCCGCGCCGAGGATGGGAGGCGGTCTTGGCTAGCCGTTACCGCACGCTGGACCGCGACCAGCTGGCTGTGCTGGTGCCTGAGCTGCTGCTCTGCGGCCAACTCATCGACCGCTCCGGGATGGCCTGGTGCATCGGGAGTCTGGGGCGGGAGGCCATGGCCCAGGTCGCGGTGGAGGAGTGGGCCGCGGCGAGCCCGATCTACACCCGGCGGATGCAGCGGGCGCTGCGCTTCGAGGGCATCGACGTGGTCACCATCTTCAAGGGTCTCCAGCTCGACATCGGCGCGCCGCCGCAATTCATGGATTTCCGGTATACGGTGCACGACCGCTGGCACGGCGAGTTCTCCCTGAGCCACTGCGGTGCGCTGATGGATGTGGAGCCGCTGGGCGAGGCGTATGTGCGGTCGATGTGCCATGACATCGAGGACCCGACGTTCGACGCGACCGCGGCGGCGACCAATCCGCGGGCCCGGATCCGACCGATCCACCGGCCGCCGCGTACGCCCGCCGACCGTCACCCGCACTGCGCGTGGACGGTCACCATCGAGGAGAGCTGGCCGCCGGCCGTACTCAGTGAGGGCTGTCGGGAGTTGCAGGGTTCCCGTGCCGCCACGGTACCGCTGGATCCCATCGACCCTCACGAGGCGGGCCTGCCCGACTATTCCGGTCCGTTGCTGTCCGACCTGGACTTCACCGCCTTCTCCCGTTCCGCGCTGGTCCGGATCGCGGACGAAGTGGTCCTGCAGATGCAGCTGCTGAGTCTCGGCTTCGTCCGGGCACTGCGGCGGCGCCTGCCGCAGCGCGAGGTGGAGCGCGTCGCCACCAAGCAGCTCGTCGGCATCGCTGGAGTCGCGGGTGAGCGGCTGCACCGCGCCCTGGGCCTGCCCACCAGCGCCAGCGGCGCACTGCGACTGCTGGAGCTGCATCCGTTGCTCAACCCAGCCGGGTACGTCGAGGTGTCCACATTGGACGGGCAGCTGTCGGTACGCCCCTCGCCGGCCCACCAGGACGACGGCTGGTTGTGGCGGTGCGGCCCCGCCTCTACGGCGCCACTGCAGGCGATCGTCCGGTCCGTCGACCCGCGCCTGGATGTCGAGGTCGCCGGGGCGCCCAATCGGTGGAGCCTGCGCGTCGTGGAGGGCGGATCGGCGACGCCCGAGTGCGACGAGGTGGCGGTGACCCGGCTGAGCACCGGCAGCCGGTTCACCTTCGAGAAGCGCACCGGGCTGCCGATCGTAGCGATCTGACCCTCGCGCGGGGGCAGGTGCACACCGCCTGCGCACGCGCCGGGGCCTGGCTGAGGTATTCCCGAGGTACAACGCCCACGGCCATGCGGGGCCAGCCAGACCCACGGGTCAGGGTGCGGTTGCAGCGGTCGTCGAGCGGGGTGCCGCCCCTGGTGCGCGGAGCGCCGCCGTCCGCCGTACCGGAATGTGGGCGTGTTCGGGCATGTGCCCTACTGCGGCTCGGCCATGCGGTGTGCGTCACGCGCCCAGTGCGGCAGGATGAAGATGCCCTCGGCGTCGACGGTGCTGGCGCTGCCGTCGCTGATGTGCGCCGACACGATGGTCTTCACGCCCTCACGCCGGTCGATCCTGCCCTCCAGACGCACCAGGCCCAGCGGCGTCGCATGGCGGTAGCGCAGGGTCAATGTGCCGGTCACCGCGGGCCGGCGCCCGTGGCTCGCCGTGACGCCCATCAGGTGGTCCAGCAGTAGCGCGAGCGCGCCGCCGTGCACCATGCCGGGTGGGCCCTCGTAGGCGGCGCCCAGTACCGCCCAGCCACGGACCACTCCGTCCTCATCGCGGCGCACCACCAGCGGGGGTGCCACCGCGTTGCGTAGCCCGACCGCTGCGTTACCCCACTGCCAGCTGCGGCCCTCCGCGTTGACGTGGATCCCGGCCGGACCCGGCAACTGCCGGGCCCGCAGCCGCGCGGTGACGGCCTCGATCTCGACCCGTGCCCGCCGTACCTGCGCGGCGGGCACCGTGGTCCGGATGGTGGCGTCCACCAGTGCGCGCACGCTGTCCGCCAGCGGCCCGAGGTAGGACTCCATCCGGTCGACCTTCGCGGTCGGCAGGTCGGTGAACTGGAACCCGGCAAGCTCGGTCACGGTGCCTCCCAGGGCGCGGTCGGCGGGCCCGGGTCAGCATATGTCATAGAGGGCACTATGTACCAGGGTGGGGCTGCTCACTGGCGGCTGCGGCATGGAACGCTTGCGGGGTGACGACTCTGAGTGCGAAGGGCACCAAGCTGAACCGGCGCGGGCTGGAGACCCGGCAGGCGGTGCTGCGGGTCGCTGTGCGGTGCCTGGCCGAGGGTGGGCCCGAGTCGGTCAGCGCCAACCGCATCGCGCGGGAGGCCAACGTCACCTGGGGCACCGTCCAGCACCAGTTCGGCGACAGCGACGGGCTGTGGGCGGCCGTCCTCGACACCATCTCCGGTCGCGGCCCGCGGCTGCTGCCGGTACCGCCGGATGTGGTGACACTGGAGGCGCGGGTGGCCATGATCGTCGACATCATCTGGGACGCGATGGGCAAGCCCGCCCTGAAGGCCATGCACAACCTGCGTCGCTCGTTGCCCCGGGAACGCGCCGAGTTGGAGACGCAGTACCCTCGCACCGCCGCCGCGTTGGCGGCCTGGGATTCCAAGTGGCAGCGGGCGTGCCGGGAGGCGTTCGGGGGGATCGACGTGGATGGGGGGCGGCTGGAGCGGGTGCGCGCGTTCCTGCCCGGCGCCGTGCGCGGCCTCTATGACGAGCAGTACCTCAGCTCGTTCGTCGACATCGCCGAGGCGCGGGCCGGCCTGGCCGGGGCCATCACGGCGTACCTGCGCTGAACCGCGACAGCGCCCCCGGGGGGTGGCGCGAGCCGCCGGTTCACCGATTGTTACGGATGGCGGTCGACCACGATTCTGTTGGCGACCGGTGCGGCGCTGTTCCTGGGCCTGATCTTCGGGATGCTCCCCATCGGATGATTCGGCCCGCATGGCAGAGACATCACGGGTGTGCAGGTCGCCTGCGGGGGCCGCGCTCGCCGGGTGCCGGGAGGATGGCCGGGGCGATCCAGCGGTGCAGAAAGGCGCGTAGCTCGGTCCTGCTGCGCCGGCGCGGGCCGGGGTCCATCACGAAGGACTGCAGGATGCGCAGCGTGAACTCGACCAGGCCGTCCAACTCCGCGTCGTCGTACCCGAGGGCATACCGGTCGATCACTGCGCGGGTCAGCATGGTGCGGGTGAAGGTGAACGCCTCTGGTGACATCAGCTGTTTGAGGAATGTGTCCGGGTGCCCGGTGGCCAGCAGCAGGCCCACGTACCGCTCGGTGGGTATGTGTTCCAGGGTGTACGCGATCGCCTCGACCAGGCAGTCTGCCGGATCGGTGATACGTCGCACGTGCGCGGCGAGGCGGTCCAGGTAGCCGTGGGCCGCCGCGTGGCCGACGGCGGACAGCAGCTCCTCCGTGTTGGCGAAGTAGCGGTACACGGTCTGCCGGGTGACGCCCAATTCGGCGGCGACGTCGGACAGTCCGGTCTTGTGGGGACCGTAGCGGTCGACGCAGCCCATCGCGGCGGCGATGATCCGCTCCCGCGCCTCCGTGTCACTGCTCGGTGGTGACCCGCGCCACCCATGACGTCGCATGCCTGTGAGCATACTGCGCGACAATCTGTGTATGGACGTACGTTCCATCGTGTGTGGTCGAGTCATACACTCAACGCATGGTTGTATGGTCTGATTGTCGGCCCGACCCGGTCGGGGTCGCGCCGCGCACGGTACTGGTCACGCCCCGGGGCGCGGGTGCCAGCTTGTTCAGCAGGGCGCGGTCGGCCGCCGTCCCGACGGTGGAGCTGCGCGAGCGGGTTGTCGTGGTGGGTAGCGGCTTCGGTGGCGGGGTCGCCGCCCTCCGGTTGGCGCGCGCCGGTGTGTCCGCCCTGGTTCTGGAGCGGGGCACGCGCTGGCCGACCGGCCCCGACGCTCAGACGTTTCCCCGTTTCGTCAACCCCGACCGGCGCGCCTCGTGGCTGTCGCCGTGGCCGGTCATGCCGCTGTCGCCGCCGCGGATCTTCCGGCCCTACACCGGCATGTTCGAGAAGATCACCGGCAGTGGCATGACCATCTACTGCGCCGCGGCCGTGGGTGGTGGATCCGTGGCGTATCACGGCATGACGCTTCAGCCCACGCAGGCCAACTTCGCCCGTTCCATGCCGACGGCCGCGGGCGACTACGACGAGTTGGCGGCCGTGCACTATCCCACCGTCGCGCGCATGCTGCGGGTGGCCACCATCCCCGACGACCTGCTCAACACCGACAACTACCGCTCGTCCCGGCTGTTCCTGGAGGCCGTCGACCGCATCGGCCTGCAACCATTTCGAGTGCCGCTGCCGGTGGACTGGGACTACGCCCGCGCCGAACTCCGGGGCCAGATGCGCTCGTCATACACCACCAGTGACCTGTTCTACGGCGTCAACAACGGTGGCAAACACTCAATCGACGTCACCTACCTCGCCGCTGCCGAAGCCACCGGCCACATCCGCATCGCGCCGCTGCATGTGGTACGCGACATCTCGCTGGACCGGCAACGGCGTTGGGTACTCGACGTGGACCGGATCAACACCCGCGGCGTGGTCCAGGAACACAAGCGGATCGTCACCGACGCGGTCTTCCTCGCCGCGGGATCCGCCGGTACCACCCGCCTGCTGGTCAAGGCGCGCGCCAAGAACCTGATACCGGACCTGCCCGAGGCCGTCGGAAGCGGCTGGGGCGCCAACGGTGACCGGGTCTGGGCCTGGACCGGCATGCATGACAGGCCCGGACGCGTGCAGGGTGGCCCGGCCTGCGTCGGTGGTCGCGACTGGGACGGCGACCTGCCACACACGCTGGTACACAGTGGAACTCCGCTGCGACTGCCGAACGTGATCAGGCTGATGACGGTCATCGGGTTCGGCATCGTCCCGGGCGTGGGCACCTGGAGCTACGACCCGGCCGCCGACGACGCCCACCTCACCTGGCCTGACTCCGGCGACACCGCGTTGCTGGCCAAGCTGCGTACCCGGGTCGACGATCTGACCCGGACCTGCGGCGGTGTGGTCGGCGACACCAACGCCCGTAGGAAGTCCACCTGGCACCCGCTGGGCGGTGTACCGATGGGCAGCGCCGTCGACCGCGTCGGTCGCGTCCTTGGCCACCGGGGCTTGTATGTGCTCGACGGCGCGCGCATCCCCGGCTCCACCGGCGCGTGCAACCCGTCCATGACCATCGCCGCACTGGCCGAACACAGCATGACCCGCATCGTCCAGCACGACGTCGGAGACATCTTCTAGCCAGCACAGACTGTCCACAATGGGCGATGACACGGAGGTTCCAGCCCATGCGTACCACTCGCTTACTCCTCGCTGCCGGGGCGGCCATACTGATAGCGGCGAGCGTGGCGGTGCGGTTCGTCGCCGCGCCAGCGCTGGTGGAGATTCCCGCGAACCTGGACACCACGGTCCAGCTCAGCGGTACCGCCAGCATGCCCGATCCCACCGCCATCCGCTCGGGCAACCTGGCCGCGGCGGTCGGCTCCGCCTTCCCGGTCATCATCACCAACCGTGCCCGTGTCGTGTCCACGCAGGGCGATACCGCCGTCATCGCCAGCCAGTCCACCGTCACCCGCACCGACCACACGCTGGTGCAGACGATGACGCACACGTGGGCGGTCAACCGCCGAACCCTGTACCCGGCACCGCCGCCACCCGGTAGCACGGCAGAATCCCACGACGGCCTCGTGGTCGGCTTCCCACTCCGGCCGCAGTCCCAGGACTACCCGTGGTGGGACCCAACCACCCAGACCACGACGACGGCCAGGTACCTGCGCACCGAGACCTACAGCGGACGCCAAGCCTACGTGTACGCCGTGCACGCATCCGGCGCAGTCCAGGATCCGCAACTCGCGAAGTCGATACCCCTGCGCCCTCTGCTCGGCCTCACCTCGACCAGCGACACGACGTTCTGGGTCGACACCGCGAGCTCCTACGTCCTGAACGTGGACCAGACCAGCCAGGTCACCGTCTCCATCGCCGGGTTCGGCCTACCCGTGACCGTCTTCTCCCTCAAGGCCCAGTACACGCCGCAGACAGCCACCACGATGCATGATGGCGCCCAGACCGCGGGCCGCGAACTCGACCTCCTGCGCACGGTCGCCCCGCTCGTACTGCTGTTCGCCGGCATCACGCTCGGCGCCATCGCCATCCGGCCCCGCAACCGGGAGAAGCCGGTCGCCGGCCGAGGTATGCGGTTGCATCGGCTGCGCAGCGATGCCCAGCACCGCCGGATCAGAGTTCGTGAGCATGATCTGGGCAGTTCGAGGCGCCTTCATAGCGGCGGCGCCGGTGGCCAAGCAGACCCGTGACGGGGTGCTGTCCTAACTGGACAGAGACTATGTCCGGCAGCTACGGGTGCGGGGTATTCTGGACCGGTCGGTGCTCCTGCGCAACGCGGGGGCCCCGATCATCACGGTCCCCGGGGTCGTGTTCGTGGTGCTGCTCGGCGGTACCGTTCTCGCACTCCGCTCCGCCGGACTGGCCCGCGGTCCTGAGTCGGTCGGGGACGCCACCGAGCGCCGCGATGTTCGGCCGCACCCAGCGCAGTGCCGTGATCTGAACACACCGGTCCGGTAGTTGAACGTGACGACCACCAGCAGGTACGGGCGGCGGCCGGTTACCGCGCCTTGCGTTCATGGTGGTTTGTTGGACAGCCTAGGCGGACGCTACTCGGACAGTTCGTTGATCGCATGGACCGGGCAGTCGAGGAGCGCCTGGCGGACGCCGTCCTCGCGGCCGGGAGCTACCTCGCCACTGCGGTCGACCAGGGCGGCGTAGCCCCATTCGTCGAGGGAGAAGGTTTCCGGGGCGCGTAGACCGCACACGCCGAATCCGTCGCAGACGGTCCGGTCGAGCTTGATCCTCATCGGGTTGCGCTCCCTTCTGCCAGTGGGCGGGCGAAACTCTCACGACGGCGACGGCGACGGCGACGGCGACGGCGACGGCGACGGCGGAGTCAGCGCGAACGGCCGGTCACCGAGAGGCGGCTCGGTGGAACAAGACTCGCACCGGCGTTGGAGATGTGACGCAACCAGTGTCGGGAACTCGCGCAGCAGACTCGCGGCGACCTGGGCGGCGCCGTCCAGCGTGCCGCAGGCGCCGCGGCCGGGCAGAAAGGTCGACCAGTGCCGGAGCCGGTCGAGATCGGCCGGGCGCGCGCCGTGGGCGGCCAGGTCGCGCAGGACCACGCTCATCGCCGCGGTGCCGTTGAAGCAGGAGCCGCACTGGCCGGCGTTCTCCCGCGCGTAGTAGTCCATCAGCGCGGCCGCGACCGATACCGGGCAGCGCTCAGGCGGTACGAGCACGACCGCGCCGCAGCCCAGGCCACTACCGATGTTTCGGAGCATGTCGTAGTCCAGCGGCACGTCGAGAACGCGTGGGCCGAGGACGCCGGCGAAGTACCCACCCATCAGGACGGCGGTCACGGCGGTGGGGTCCTCGTCCCTCCAGGTCAGCACCTGCCGGAGCGAGACGCCGAACGGCACTTCGAGCAGGCCGATCGTGGTAACACCGGTCAGGGAGAGCAGGAACGTGCCGGTCGAATCCGGCGTGCCCAGCGTGCGGAAGCCCGAGGCGCCGAGCCGGTGGATGATCGGCAGGTGAGCCAGTGTCTCGACATTGCTGACCAGGGTGGGCCGGCCGGCGATGCCGGCCTCGAACGGTCGCGGCGGTTTGTCGGTCGGCCGCGCCGGGCCGCCGTTGAGGGCCCGAACCACGGCCGTCTCCTCGCCCGCGACGTAGGTGGGGGCGACCTGCGTCAGTCGCAGGTCGGCGTCCCACACGCCGAGTTCGGTCAGTTCCGCGACCGCCTGCCCCAGGCTGTGTGCGCTCTCGCCGTCCGAGACGTAGACATGGATCTCGCCGGTGGCCAGGCCGGCCATCGCTGCTGCCAGGCGCAGGCCGTCGAGGAGGAGGTGCGGCCGGTGGCGCATCAGCCAGCGATCCTTGACCGAGGTCGGCTCGCCCTCCTCACCGTTGGCCACGACGATGGGTGCCGCATGTCGGTTCCGGACGGCGTGGATCTTGCGTCCGAGCGGGAACGCCGCACCACCGCGGCCCCGTAGCCCCGCTTCCTCGACGGCGGTGAGCAGCGCCATCGCGTCGTCGACCGGGGTGTAGCCGCCGGCCCCGAGGTATGCGTGGAGGTCCTCCCGGGCGTGGACGCCGGCCAGGAGCCGGTCCCGCACCCCGGGATACGGGGCAATGGTCGGGACGACGACGCGCTGGGAGGCCACGCTCATGCGAGATCCTCACGGGCGGGAACGGCCAGCTCCACAGTGGAGGTGTCACGGGCCTCCGCGCTGGTCAGGCCATCGAGGCCGCCGCGAGCAGAGCCGCGAAGGCCGCTGCCTGCTACCACCCAGACCACGCCCGCGAGGAAGCAGCCGGCGGCGAACGGCAGGTTGCCTATCGGGGTGCCGTCGGCGGTCGTACCGTGCACGGCGTCAACGGCGGCGGGCAGCGCAGTCACCCACAGTACGGCCATGACCAGGAGGTACATCGGACCGAAGATCCACACGACTATTCCCGGCGGTGGGGTGAGCGGGCCTGGGTGGCGGGCCGCGGCGCCCCCGATCCGCTCACGGCGCAGTTCGGTCCAGGTGCGGACCAGCGCGGGCGCGCCGATCAGCCAGATGAGCCCGAACTCGACACCGAGCACGATAGCCCGCGCCGTCAGGTCAGGGTGATTTCCGCCGAAGACCGAGAGCGGGATCGCGCCGATGACCAGGGTCACCGGCGTCAGTGCCCCGACCGCCAGGGTCCGACCGACATACCCCCAGCCGCTGATCGATTCACCCGCCTGCGCCTTCCGAGCCACCAGTCGGTAGGCAAAGTACGCCAAGCCGATCGGCGCCACGGCCGAGAACAGCGTGACGCTGTCCATCGGGACGGACGCAAAGAACGGGTGATTCCCGTCGGCATCGGGGTTCCAGATCCACCACCGCAACTGCGGGCCGAGTTGGTCGAAGACCTCGTACAGACTACTGTGCACGACACCGACGCTGACCGCTGCGACGAACGCTCCCCGGCGTTCGAAGACTCCCAGCGACCGGACGATCCCGAACGCGAGCAGGGGCAGCACAACGTACAACGCAACGATGTAGAGCGGCAACCGGTCGTACAGGAACGTGACGGTGAAGACGTTGTGCGCGAAGAGAACATAGGAGCTGCCGATCCCCGCCTTGGTGGGGAAGTACAGTTCCGGTTCAACCAGCAGCAGGTACACCACAGACGCGACGATCACCACCAGCGGCACCGGATCGGCCTTGCGGCGGGCCCGATGCGTCGCATACCCCACGGCGAGCACGGCGCCCAGCACCATCGTGAGTTCCAGCACCGGCAGCGTCCAGTTCGACAGTTCGAGCGGGCTACGGACATCCACGATGGCCGGCCCGCAGCCGAAGCCGCCCAGCCGCTCGGTCAGGCGGTCGGCGACCTCCGGGCACGGCCCGCCCACGGGAACGGTCAGTATCGGCACAGAGTCAGCGCACCTTCGCCCCGCGGTACCAGTGCGCGATATCCCCACCGGCCTCGTAGCTCTCGAACCACCGGCTCGCGAACTGCGGCAGGGGTTGGTGGGCCGGATCGTGGTACGGAGTCTGGGAGACCAGCACACCCCGCCCGGCCGCCCCACGTTCCTTGCCCGGTACGCCTTCGTAACAGTCCGGCACCACCGGAACGTCCCGTAACCGTCGGCCCAGCCAGGGTACCCGCCGCAATTGGTCCTGCACCGCCACCTTCGGCAGAATGACGCGCGCGTCGACCACCCGGTCCGACTCGGGCACGGCGACGTTGAGCCCCTCAGCGATGATCGTCACCAGGCGGTTCATGTGGCGAAGCACCAGCGGCAGGACCAACGTCCGGTACCAGCGGTTGGACACCACGGCGTCGTAGATCACCAGCCCTGAGCTACGGTGCTCGACCTCCTCCACGAAGTGCCAGAGGAACAACGAGGCCACCCGGTCGTCGCCGCCGCCGAACAGGACCCGATCGTTGTCCAGGAGCAGCTTGAACCACGGCGTGAATGTGGCCTCGAGGTCGGCGATGTAGGCGAGCCGGAAGCGCAGCGGCGTGCGCTCCGTGAGTTCATCGAAGCAGCCGATGGCGCCGGAGAGGACGTTGACCATCCCGGGCCAGCGCCTGGTGAGGGCCCGCACGTGCTGGCGGTGCCAGCTAGCGTGCTGAGCCTCCTGTTCGAGGAACGAATGGGCCTCTGCCCGTACAGCAGGGTCCTGGATCAGCGGTAACGCCTCGCTGACCGCGGCCACGATGAACTTCTCGAAAGAGATCGCGATCAGCGACACGACATTCAGCTGGAGCGAGAACGCCGGATTGTCCGGGTTCCAGAGGAACGGGATGTCGTCTCCGTCGAGGTCGAACCGCACCTGCCGGATGGGTAGCGTTGTCACGCCGACCTCCTTGCCCATGACACACGGCCAGTCGGGTTGTATCTTAGGTATAGCAGGCGCGGTATTTTTCTGCAATGAGATTTCGGTTCTGATATTGTGGCGTGAGTCGGGTAGCCGGAACGACGGTGGCGCGGCGCTCCTGGAGGGGGTCGGGGTGGCACGCAAGGGTTGGGCCGGGTCGCCACCCGCAGACGACACCGAGGCACGCAAGCGGATCGTCGACGCGGCGGTGCACTGCGTGGAACAGCGCGGCCCGACGGCCGCCACAGTGTCCGAGGTGGCCGCGGAGCTGGGGGTGACGCGCAAGACTGTCTACCGGTACTTCACCAGCACCGAGGAACTCCTGCTGGCCGCGTCCGAGGTCGCGGTCGACCGCTGGGTCGCCCACCTGCAGGCAGCCACGGACGACCTCCACGACGTCCAGGAACTGCTCGTCGAGACGGTCGCCTTCATCGTGGAGCAACTGCCGCGCGACCCGTTGCTCAGTCTGCTGCTCACCAGCGGCCGAACGGCGCTGTTCAGTGCGCAGATGGTAACCCCCCACTCGATCGCCCGGGCACGATCGATCCTGCTCACCCGCCAGGTCGACTGGGCAAGCCTCGGCTACAACGACGCCATCCTGGACGAGATGACCGAGCACCTCATCCGCATTACCCAGTCCATGATCGTCACACCGCCCCACCCGCCGCGACACGGCAGGGACCTGCGGGAGTATCTGCGCCGGTGGGTCGCGCCAGCCCTCGTGCCGAAGCGAGTCCCAGACGCGAGCTGAGCCGGGGCTACATGGGGGGTCCCATCCGGTACCCAGCCCCATTGGGCGCGCAGGATCCGGCGCACCCCCGGCGGCGGTGCCAGCCGGGTTCTCAGCCCCCTGGCGGTAATCTTCACCAGACTCACCCGGCCGCCGTGGCGACCGGCTCGCGTTCGGTCGCGAACTCGCTCCCGGACACCTGTCTTGGGAGACGAATCCGTCCGGACCCACCGGCCGGTCGCCGATGAGGGTGACCTCTGCCGGCTCTCCGCGGCCGACAGGCCCAGGATCTTGGTGGTTTGGCGAGGAAGCGGTGCTCCGCGCGCAGCCCGTCCACGAACTGGCGCAGCGGCTGACCGCGGCGGTCACGTCGGTGTGCCAGCCGGCGTAGTAGCTGTACTGCCGCCGGGCCTGCTCCGTGCGGTTGATGCCATACTGCCGCTCGTAGCGCCGCGGATCGATGGTGAGGATCTGCGGGTGGTCCTCGGGCGGCGCGTCCTCGTACGGGTGTGCGTGAGTCAGGTCGCCGAACCGGCGGGCGAACGGCCTGGACCCCTGGCGCGTGGCCAGCGCCGGCCTGACCGCCACAGCGGGCGCGCCCCTCACGGCCGAGGCCGCCACAGCGCTACGCGACCTGGGGGTACCGGACCGGCCACACCGCTCCCGCCGGCTCACCCCCCGGATGCTGTCCCGCGCGACCGTCGTGTACTGCATGACCACCGCCCAACGCGACGCGGTCCAGGCGCTACACCCACCCGCCTCCGCTCGCGTACTGTGCCTGGACGACACCCGCGACATACCCGACCCCCACGGCCGCCCCGCCGCCTACCGGGAGACGGCCGCGCAGGTCCGCAGCCTGGTCGTGCGGCGACTCACCGAACTCGCGGCGCCGGCGCCGTCCGTCCCGGCCGAAAACCTGGCCTGAGCGGGCTCTGGTGCGAGGTGGCGCTCCGGTGTGTGTGCTTCCAGACCCCCGGGAGGGGGTACGGGATACCACGTCAATGTGTCCCGGCGGGCTCGCTCAGCGGTGTCGGCTGACCGTTGGCCGCTCTGGGCGCTGCGCCCGGGCATCCCGTAGGCTGCGAGGGCGGTGCGCGCTCGCGGTACTGGGGAGGACGGGTGACAGCGACCGAGGAGATCAACAGCGGTCTGTCCATGGTGGGGGACGACCTCGACCGGGCCAGCACTCAGGC
>DATEJJ010000120.1:0-4188 GCA_035278125.1 Rugosimonospora sp. | reverse complement strand
ATACTCCGGCGTCAGGTCGAGGCTGAAGCGCTGTCCTTGCGCTCCCCACACCCGCAGGGAATTGCTGAATCTGCCGATCTCCAACCGAGCTTTCAGCGGCGTACCCATGGCGATCTCCTCCCGCGCCCCGTTGACGCCTGGAGCGTTCTTGTTCATGTGGCACTCCAGTCCAGGAGCGGCGCAGTCCAGTGCAGATCGGGGTGCAGGCGCACCCCGTCCCGGCGAGGGACCACCCGCGAGTGCGGCAGTAGCGGGCATGCGACAGCGGGACATAGCGTCGCCGAACCACGCGGTGCCGCAGTTCTCGTACTCGTTGCAGCGTCGCGGCCCGGGGCCGGTCCTGGGAAGTCGGACATGATGCCGGCGCGGCCGGGTGGCAACGCTTCCACCAGGCCGCGGCGTACATCAGACCGGCGGATTCAGCGCTACTTCGCGGCGATCGAATCGCCCGTGATGTCGCAGACGCCTGCGGCCAGCGCCTGCTTCTCGTCGGCGGACAGGGCGCGCAGCTCGGCGATCCACTCGGTGTTGGAGCGCTTGCCGTCGCCGGAGTTGAAATAGCCGGTCAGGATGGCGGTGATCGTCTTGGGCATGGGACTGTCCTCTCTGGACGACGGATAGATGCCCTGAGGATGTTCGTTCGGGGTCATGGGGATGCCGTTGAACGGCATCGCATGCCCCGCCGGGTGGTGCGGGTGCGCACCGCCGACCCGCCGGGGGAACTGTGGGTGATCCGGGTGTCGGGGTGGCGCGCTGACGGGACCGGTCATGAGCCCGCCCCGGGGCCGGGGGGTGGCAAGCCACCTCCGGTCAAAAGATCTTGGCGTCGAGCGCAGCGAGACACGCCCGCCAAGATGTTTTGATCCGGGGCTTGCACCCCCGGCCCGGGTGGGCTGACCTGGGTTCCGCTCAGCAGCGACACCACCAGCCCACCACGGATCAACCATCCCAACGGGACGGGCACCCCGTCACCGCGAGTTCCGCTCAGCTCTCGTGGCGGATGGCGCCCAGTAGGGGCACGTGCCGCTCAGCCGGACTGCACCAGCCTCCTGCAGGCGGGGCAGATCAGCCCGTGCGCCTCCCTACCGCGATCGGTGTACCGCTCGTACCGGACGCACAGGTCGAGCGGGGTCTTGACCCGACAGATGCACCAGCCCTTACGAGAGTGGCAGAACCTGCCATCAGCGGTCAGCGTGGCCTGCTCGTGCGGGCCCAACAGCCGGTCCAGTACCTCCACGGTGATGTCCGGCGCGTCGAGCGCGGCCCGCACGTCCGGATTCTGGCAGGTCGCCAGGGACCAGGTGCCATCCTGCTTGATCAACGGCCCGTCCGGCAGCCGGATCGGCACGTCACAGCAGGGGGCGGCCAGCACCAGGGCGGTGATGCGGCGGGACCGCTCGTGCCATCCGCACGCCTCCTTCGCCGTCGCCACCGTGCGGTAGGAATCGCCCAGGTCCACGGCCTGCATCCCGTCGCCGGCCGCGTCGTAGCCGTGCAACTGCGCCGACGACCAGTCCCCGGCCTCACCGATGTGGTACCGGGCGGTGGCGCAGCCTCGCGGCGGGGCAGCGCTGTCGGCCACCAACTGGCCCGCGTCCACCCCGACCGCAGCCCGCCAGTCGAGTTGCAGCGGCGCCAGCGCGAGCAGCTCCTCCGCGAGCACCGTGCCGGTCATCGGGCACCCCTGATCGGGGCGGCCAGATGCCCGTCCGCGCCGACAGTCTGGGTCAGCGGTCCGTAGCCACTGGGCGGCGACGGCAGCCGATGGTACCAATCGGTGCCGCTGAACTCGATGTCCTGCCCGCAGTGCCGGCAGATAGAGGGGGGTACCCCCGCCGGGTCGAGGTAGCGGGCGGGGATGACGTTGGCAGGCTGGGCGGCCCCGTACCGCCCGTCAGCCAACCGCAGGTCGTACTCGTACACCCCGCCATCAGCGAAGCGGACCACGTGCGTCACCTCGCCGGGCAGCGCATTGTGTGGCGAGACGACCCGGACCACCCGGTCGCCGGGGGCCAGGTCGGGCAGCCGAGTGTACGTGTAGGTGGGGCAGCCTTCGGCGGGCTGGTCGTTGAACACCACCCGCCCGGTGCCGTCGAACCGGGTCGTGCTGGCCGGCGGAATCGCCGCGTCGCCGCGCATCACCCGTCCGTTCCGGACGGTGACGAATTCGAGCCGGTCACCCGCAACCCGGGTGATGATCCGTAGCCCTGACCAGCCGGGCACAGGGTGGTCGCAGTGCCACAGGCTGCCCACGGTGGCGGCACGCCGGTAGTCGGCCACGGTCCGCAGTTGCATGGTGGAGTCGTCGCCGGTGGTGGTCATCGGGCATCACCGATCGGGTTGCTGGCCCCGTCGACCAGGTCGCAGTCCTTGACGTGGTCCACGATGCAGTCCGCCTGGCTGGCGTCGATCCGGGTACCGCAGCCCGGGCAGACCCACAACTCGGGAGGTGTCCCGGGATCGTCGTCGTCCGGGTCGGTGCGGCACTCGGACACGATGGTGTCGATGGCGCCCGGGATCGGCGAGCGCGGCACCGCGTCCGCGAGCCGGGCCACCTCGTCGTCGGACAGCGTCCGCCCCGCCCACTGCTCCAACTGGTCGCGGGCGAGCAGGATGCCCGGGTTGGTCCTGTCGTCGCCGCTCATGACGCGCCGTCCTCGGCGGGCAGCACATCGCCGGGCTGCACGGTGTACCGGTGACCGTCGGGGGTGCTCACGTGGTACTCGCACACCCCGCCGCCTCGGAACTCGACCACCCGGGTGACCGTGCCCGGCCGGCGCGGCTCGGCGCCGACGGCGAGGAGCACCTGGTCTGCGACGGCGAGGTCGGGCAGCCGGGTCCAGGTGTACGCCACCCGGCCAGTGTCAGATGTGTGCAGGAACTCGACGGTGGGGCCGCCGGGGAAGCGCAGCCCCGTGGCCTTCGGAATCGGCAGCCAGCCGTTCCTCTCGACAGACCGGTCGGCCTTCGTGCCGACGTACAGCAGCCGGGTAGCCCCGGCCTTGGTGATGATCCGCAACCCGGATATGCGCGGGTTGCGGTGGTTGTCGCAGCGCCACCGGCTGCCGAGGGTGGCGGCGCGTCGGAAGTCGGCGAGCGTGTGCAGGCTCACCGCCGCGGTGGTGGTGGTCACTAGTGCACCCTCTTCTGTGCGGGCCCTTGGACGGGGCTTGTGGTAGGAATTAGGCGGAAGCCGGGGTGACGGCCTTTGGTGGTCGCCCTTCGTGGGCCTCCATGACACTGCCGCCCCCGGCTTCCCCGGAACCGCTGATCGATGACAGAGGGACGCGCCGTAGAGCGCCGGTTAGTGACCGCTCGAGCGTCGGTTCCTTCGCCTCCGCCTGGTTCCTGCCTGGTGCTGCGAGCAGGAAGGCGACCAAGGTGTCGCTGGAAGATGGGCCGTTGTTCTTCGTCGGGATCGACTGGGCCGCCGTCGAGCATGCCGTGTGTGTGCTGGACCGGGCTGGTCGTAAGGTCGCGGCGTTCACCGTCGAGCACAGTGCCGCCGGGTTCGCCCGGCTGGCCGCTCGGTTGGGCAAGCTCGGCGACACGCAGTTGACGCCCGTAGCGATCGAGCGTCCGGACGGGCGTCTGGTGGACGCCCTGTTGGAGTCCGGGCACCCGGTGATGCCGGTCAAGCCGAACGCGATCAAGGCCTGGCGTGAGGCCGAGGTACTGTCCGGCGCCAAGTCCGACCCCGGCGACGCCCACGTGATCGCCGATTACCTGCGGGTACGCATCCACCGGCTGCGTCCAGCGGTCCCGTACTCGGGACCGACCAAAGCGTTGCGGGCGCTGACGCGGACCCGAGGCGACCTGGTGGACGCCCGGGTAGCCGCGGTCAACCAGCTCGCCGCGCTGCTGGACGCGCACTGGCCCGGAGCCAAAGCGATCTTCGCCAGCCTGTCCTCGATGATCGCGCTGGCCTTCCTCACGAAGTACCCGACCGCCGCGTCGGCGACCTCGTTGACCCAGGCTCGGCTGGCCGCGTTCTGCGCCAAACAGGGCTACTCCGGTAAGAAGCCCGCCGAGGTCCTGCTGGCCCGCCTGCGCTCGGCGCCGGCCGGCACCACCGATCCTGACCTGTGCGAAGGGGTACGCGCGGCGGTGCTGGCCCAGGTCGGCGTGATCAGCGCGCTGAACACCGCGATCAAGGACCTCGACCGCGTTATCGCTGAGAAGATGGAC
>DATEJJ010000119.1:0-3228 GCA_035278125.1 Rugosimonospora sp. | reverse complement strand
CGCGGCGCACGGCCTGAGCGCGCAGCGGCTGGCCGGCACCATCCGCGCGGTGGTGCGCGGCGCCGCCGGCGCACCGCTGCTGCACGTCGTCCTGCGCGAGAACTGACCACACCGCCTGGAGGAGGCAACCGTGGAAACCATCTACAACGATCTGGTACGCCCGCCGCAGCAGCTGGTCGACGCGTTCCGCGAGGTGCTGACGGAGTACAGCCCGAGCTGCCTGGTCACCGACGCGCGGCGGCGGGTGGGCGCGATCGGCGGCCTGCTGCCGGTGCGGCCGGAGCACAAGGTGGCCGGCCCGGCCCTGACCGTCAACCTGTCGCACGACTGCCTGGTGGACTGCATGCCGGTGCTCACCCGGGCCCAGCCCGGCGACGTGATCGTGCTGGCCTGCCACGGCGCGGTGCACACCGCGATGTGGGGCGGCCTGATGTCCACGCTGTCGCTCAAGGCCGGTGTCGCGGCGGGCATCGTGGACGGCGCGATCCGGGACGTGGACGAGATCCGCGACCTGGGCTTCCCGGTCTGGTACCGGGAGACCATCCCGCGCCCCTCCCCCACCGCCGTGCACAACCAGACCGAGCCGGTACAGGTCAACGTGCCGGTCGTGGTACGCGGCCAGGTCATCGAGCCGGGCGACATCGTGGTGGCCGACGAGAACGGCATCGCGGTGGTACCCGCGGCCAGCGCGGAGCAGGTGCTGGAGGGTACCCGGCACCAGATCGGCAAGGAGCGGGTCATCCGCGAAAAGATCAACTCGGGCGCCGGCGTGGCCCAGCTGCTCGCCGAGTTCGGGCACCTGTGAGGAGTGAGGTCGTGCGGGTCTACTTAACGGGGGCGGACGGCATGCTGGGCACGGCACTTCGGGCCGCGCTGCACGCCGATCCGGAGACAGCGGGCTGGCCCGTGCTGGGCGTGTCCATCGCCGACTTCGACATCGGCGACGCCGACGCGGTGGCCGGCTCGATCGGGGCGTTCCGCCCCGACGTGGTGGTACACACGGCGGCGCACGCCATCCTGGACGACTGCGAGGCGGATCCGAAGCTCGCGCTGCGGGTCAACATCGCCGGCGTGCGCAACGTGGTGGACGCCTGCCGGCGCAGCGGCAGCCGGCTGGTGTACGTGTCCAGCGACTACGTCTTCGACGGGCTGGACACGCCGCTGGGCGGGTACCGGGAGGAGGACCTGCCCAACCCGCTGTCCGTGTACGGGCTGACCAAGCTGGCCGGCGAGCGGCTGTCCGCCACCCTGGCCGACCACCTCAACGTGCGTACCTCGTGGCTGTTCGGGGGCAGCGACGAGCGGGTGGACAACGTGCTGGCGCTCATCCGCCAGATCGGGCGCGGCGAGCGGCCCCGGCTGATCGCCGACCAGTTCAGCCTGCCGACGTACACAGTGGACCTGGCCCGGGCGCTGCTGCACGTGCTGACCCGGACGCCGGCGGCGACCGGTACCCTGCACATCGCGAACACCGGGTCGGCCAGCTGGTACGAGGTGGCCCGGTACGTGCTGGACGTGCTGGGCCCGCAGCCGCCGGGGGCGCTGGCGCCGCAGCCGGTGGCGCTGGAGGACTGCGGCTTCCTGGCCGGCCGGCCGCGCAACTCGACGCTGAACACCGACCGGCTGGCCGGGCTGGGCTTCGCCATGCCGTCCTGGCAGGACGCGGTGCGCCGGTTCTGCCTGGAGCTGGCGCCCGGTGAGTTGGCGCCCCGCGAGCTGGCACCGCCCTCGTCGGCCTCACGTGAGCTGGTGGCGCCGTGAGTGGGTGGCGGACGTGGTCCGGGACGGTGCGGTGCAACCCGGCGCACCGGCTGCGGCCGGTGGGCGAGGAGGGCATCGCGGCGGCGGTGGCGCTGGCCGGCGAGCGCGGGCTGCGGGTACGGGCGGCCGGGTCGGGCCACTCGTTCAACGCGCTCGCCTGCACCGACGAGGTACTGCTGGACCTGTCCCGGTGCGCCGGGATCGTGGACCTCGACCGGGCGGCGCCGACCGTGACCGTGCTGCCGGGTACCACGCTGGCCCAGCTGTGCACCGCGCTGCTCCGCGAGGGCCTGGCCCTGCCCAACGTGGGCACGCTGGGCTCGCAGACGGTGGCCGGTGCCATCTCCACCGGCAACCACGGCACGGGGCTCGCCTACCCGCCCCTGGCCGGACACGTCGCCGGGCTGCGCCTGGTCACCGCCGACGGCGCGGTACGGGTGCTCCGCGAGGACACCGACGCGAAACTGTTCCGCTGCGCGCGTACCTCGCTGGGTGCGCTGGGCGTGCTCAGCGCGGTGACCCTCCACTGTGTACCGGCGTTCACGGTACGGGTGGCGCAGCGGGGTGCGGCGCTGGACGAGGTGCTGGACGGGATCGAGGACTGGGCGGCCAGCGCGGACCACGTGACGCTGTCCTGGCTGCCGTGGCGGGACCGGGTCGGGCTGCGCGCGCTGCGGGTCACCGGCGAGCCGCGTACCCGGCGGGGGCGGCTGGCCCGGTACCGGACGACCGCGGACGAGGTGCGCTGCGGGCTGGTCGGGCTGGCCGGCCGGGTACGGACGGGTGCGGTGCCGTGGCTGACCGACCGCTCCGGCGGTGGCGGGCCGGCGGACTTCGTGGACTGGGGCCACCGCGCGTTCACCTTCCCGCAGCCGGTGCGGTTCCTCGCGATGGAGCACGCGCTGCCACTGTCCACTGTGGCGCCCGCGCTGCGGGAGCTGCGGGGTGCGCTGCGGCGGTGCGGGCTGTACTCGCCGTACTCGGTGCTGGTACGGGTGGGCGCCGCGGACGACGCGCCGCTCAGCCCGGCGTACGGGCGGCAGACCGGGTACGTGAACCTGACCGTGCCGCGCGGTGCCGGGTACATCGAGATCCTCCGGGTGGTGGAGCACGTGCTGCGCGAGGCGGGCGGGCGGCCGCACTGGGGCAAGGCGCACACCGCGACCGCGCCGGTACTGGCGCCCCGGTACCCGGAGTGGGACGAGTTCCAGCGGGTACGCGCCGAGGTGGACCCGGACGGGATGTTCAGCAACGACTACGTGGACCGGGTACTCGGCCCGGTGCGCCGGCTCGTGCCGGCACCGGCCGGGGAGGGCGGCTGAGATGCGACTGCGCGCGTTGTTCCTCGACTTCGACGGGCTGCTGTGCGACACCGAACGGGCGGCGCACCGCTCCTGGGTCGACCTGTACGCCGAGTACGGGCTGGCCTTCCCGGACCAGGTGTGGGCCCGGATGCTGGGCCACCCG
>DATEJJ010000118.1:0-2926 GCA_035278125.1 Rugosimonospora sp. | reverse complement strand
CGTGGCGCCCGCCGTCGCGGGACGTGCCGGTTACGGAGTGACCGAGGTGACCCGCACGGTGCCCAGGGTCACGTCCACGCGCACCGTCAGGTCGTCCACCCAGAGGTAGGTGGCGCCGTTGTCCAGCCGGCTCTGCAGCTGCACCTTGTACGTGCAGGGCGTGGTGGTGGTGCTGGAGGTCGGGCACTTCGCCACGTACTCCTGCTCCAGCGAGTTGGCCTGCCAGTCGTACGCGCCGCCGTTGCCCGAGTCCCACGCGAAGGTGTCGCTGCGCCCGGTGTTGTCCGGCGTCGGTACCGGCGTGTTGTTGATCAGGAAGCGGCCCTCGCACCAGGTGTTGCCGCCCGCCGGGCCCTGGCAGTCCAGCTCGGCCACGGCGGACAGGTCGACCAGGGCCTGCTTGCCGCGCGGGACGGTGAAGGACAGCGAGCCGCAGGCGACGTTGAAGTAGCCGGTGCCGACGCTGGTGCCGAAGTACTCGGTGAAGTTGTTGTTGGTCTTGCGGTACTTCTGCTCGACCGAGTTCATCTGCTGGTACATCAGGCAGGCGTTCGGGGCGACCGTGGCGTTCGGTACGAGCCGGCGGGCGCTGGGGGCCTGCGGGTTCGAGTTATTGCTGCCGCCGGCAGCCGCCAGGCTCGGCGCCAGTACGCCGGCGAGGAGTACGGCTCCAGCGGCGGCCGCCCTGAGTAACCAAGTCCTCTTCATCAACTCTCCAAGGGTGTGTGTACCCCAAAGCGCCCAGAAACGGGCGAATAGGGTTAAAGACGGATCACCGTGTAAAACGCACCAAGTCAGGTGTCGACACGCGCTCCGCCGTACCCGATGGGATTAGATCGCCGTCCACTGAGGACGGACGGTGGCCTACAGGCTCACGAAGGTGTACCCGCGCCCGAGCAATCCGGGGATGACCGTGTTCAGCGCCTGGTAGGTCTGCGACCGGTCGCCGCCCCCGTCGTGGCAGAGCAGGATCTGGCCCGGTTTGGCCGCCAGCATCCGGGACACGATCTGACCGGTGCCCGGCCGGGACCAGTCCCGCGGGTCGTCGCTCCAGTCGATCGGCACCAGGCCCGCCTCCGCCGTCCGTGCCAGCAGCGGCGCCGACCAGTCCCCGCCGGGGGAGCGGAACAGGCTGGGTACCCGACCCGTCGTCGAGTGGATGGTGTCCTGGGTGCGCTGGATCTGCTGGCGCATCTGGTCCGGGGTCTGCTTCGGCAGGCTGAGCGGGTGGGACCAGGTGTGGTTGGCGATGTTGTGCCCGGCCGCCGCGACCGTGCGGGCCACCGCGGCGTGCCCGCGCGCCTCCACGCCGATCATGAAGAACGTCGCCGGGATGTGGTACTTGTCGAGCAGCCGCAGGATGGCCGGGGTCCACTCCGGGTTCGGCCCGTCGTCGATGGTCAGCGCGACCGCGTGCGCGGGGAACGCGGGCCCGGGGACCAGGCTCCGGTACTGGGCCAGCGTCCGGACGGGCCTGGACTGCACGGGCAGCGGGCTGCGCGTGGGTGCCTTGCCGGGGGCCAGCGCGTGCCGTACGGCCTGCGCCGGTGCCCGCGAGCGGGGCGGCAGCGGGTGCGGCTGCGCGTCAGGCGGACCGCAGGCACCCTCCGCGGCGATCGCGCCGAGCGCCAGCCCTGGCGCGGCCCACAGCAGTGCTCGGCGCGACATCTCCGTCGCCCGTGCGACTCGGCCGGACACGCCTACCCTCCCCAGATCGGTGCGGCTCCCGACCGATCCAACCACACCACCGGGGACGGTCGCCGTAACCGACTGGTGACGTTTGCCGCAGTCACCGTTCGTGTCGTACTGCAACGATGTCCCGGGTGAACACGTAGTGCGGGCCAATCGGCGGGATGTCGAACTCGGCACCCCGGACGGTGAACCCGTGCCGCTGGTAGAAACGGGCCGCGCTGGACCGGCCGTTGCACCACAGCAGCCACCCGCCGCGCTCGGCGACCACGGCGACACCCGCGTCGAGCAGCCGCCCGCCGATACCCGCGCCCTGCCGGTCCGGCCGGGTCGCCATGCCGCGCAGGCGCCACGCCGGTACCCCGTCCAGCGGCTGCGGGAAGAACGTGCCGCAGCCGACGACGGTACCGTCCGGGTCGCGGGCGGCGAGGTGGAACACACCTGGCTCGGCGTCCTCCGGGAACTCGGCGGTGTCCCGGGGGCGGCCGGGTCGCAGTACCGACCAGCGCAGGTCGAAGATGTCGTCCCGGGGTACCGGCTCGATCACGTGTTGTCGCTCCAGATCTCGACGTCGGTGAAGCGCACCCGGTACGGCGGCTTCCCGGGAGTCCCGCCGATGTACGCGCCCAGCACCACGTGCCCCGGCGGCACGTACTCCGTGCTGGCGGTGTAGTCCCGGACCATCCTGCCATCCCGGTAGAAGCGCAGCTGGTCGCCGTGCATCGTCACGCCGATCCGGCTCGCCTGCCCGACCGGCAGCCCCGGGCCGAAGTCGTCCAGCCGCTCCACGTCGACGTCGGTCGGTCTGCCGTGGATCAGCAGGTGCATGCCGTCCTGGCAGACCTGCAGCAGGTACCCGCTGAGGTTGTAGAAGTGGAACCAGATGCCGGCGCAGCTGCCCGGCGTGCGTAGCTCCACGGTGACGAACACGGCGACGTTGCCGTCCAGCCGCTCGGCCAGCGCGTCCGGCCCGGGGCACCGGTACGGCCCGCGGACCGCGAGGGTCACCTCCAGGCCGGTACCCACCTCGCAGGTCGCCTTGTGCTTGGGGTCGGAGACCGGCTGCCAGCCGCTGCGCGGCGCGGCCAGCGGGTCCGCCGCGACCAGGTGGAAGCCGGCCGGGACCGAGGGCGCCGGCGGCGACGGGTACAGCGAGGACTCGGCCTGCCCGCGCCCGCCCAGGTGCGGTACCGGGATCACGCCCGTGGCCACGCCCAGGGTGGCGCCGAGCGCCAGC
>DATEJJ010000117.1:0-8186 GCA_035278125.1 Rugosimonospora sp. | reverse complement strand
GGCTCGGTCTCCAGCGCCGGGGACGCCTTCACCTCCACCGTCGCCTTGACCTTCAGCGGCGGGCGGGTGCCGGCCACCACGTGCTCGCCCCGGCTGACCAGATCCTTGTAGATCGCGACGGCGCGGTCCTGCGCCACCTGGCCGGCCTCGGCCACCACCTTCGCGTTGCGGCGGGCCGCGGCGCGCAGCCGCTCCACATCCGCCTTGATGTCCACCTCGTTCCCGGCGACCCGCTCGCGCAGGTCGGCGACCACGGCCGGCAGCTTGCGCAGCTGCTGGTACGCGAAGTCACCGGCGCCGGCGGCGGCGTACACCGGGGCGGGCAGCTTGTTGCTCTTCGACTTGGACTGGGCGCTGGTCATGTCATCGTCTCCTCTTCGGGTTCGGCCGGCTTCTTACTGGATTCCTCTGCCACCGACTCGTCGGCCACGGTGCGGCCAGCGTCCCGCTCGTTCTCCCGGCGGAACGTCTCGTAGATCTGAGTCAGGGACTGCTTCTGCGCCACGGTCAGGTCAGGATCGGCCGCGATCGCGGCGCGTACCCCCTGCCCGTCCTTGGCGTCGAGCAACCCGGCCCGCAGGTACATCAGCGGCGTCGACACGCGCAGCGCGCTCGCGATCTGCTGCAGTACCTCCGCGCTCGGCTTACGCAGCCCGCGCTCGATCTGGCTCAGGTAGGGGTTGCTCACCCCCGCCTGATCGGCGAGCTGGCGAAGCGAGATGCGCGCATTGCGGCGCATGTCGCGAATAAACTCGCCGATGTCTCGCGGCAGATCCTTAGGCACGCCCTCCACGCTATGCCGCGATGCTAGCTGTTGCAAGCATTCCGCTAACCCCAGCTAGCGTGAGCCCCCTCACCTCGAGATAACAGCGGCCGCAGACGGGACCAGAGCAGGGGGAATCACCAGAGTGAGCGGACAGCTCCCACGACCTCGCCCCCGCCAAGCACCGCAACCTCACCCAACTCTCCGAGCGCAGGAGCATCCACCCCCAGCCGGCGCAACGCGCTGACCAGGACCGGTACCCGCGCCCGCAGCCCGCCGTCGTCGATCTTCAGCGCCACCGCACCCACCTCCGGTACCGCCACCGCCAGTACCCCCTCCGCGCCGCCCTTGGCCAGCAAACCCGGTACCCCCTGCATCAGCAGGGCATCGTCCCCGCCCGTACCCGAGACGAGCAGCGGGTACGCGCGCATCGCGTCCGCCACCCGCCGTTCCGCGGTACCGGGGGCCGCGTGCACCAGGCACAGGTACGCCGACGCCAGGCCGAGCAGGGAGAACGCGAGTACCGGCGCGCCGCAGCCGTCCACGCCGGTCGCGGCGACCGGTTCGGCGGCGAGTTCGGCGACCGTCGAGGCCAGGCGCTCCTGGAGGGGGTGCGCGGGGTCGCGGTACCCGGCCGTGGGC
This sequence comes from Rugosimonospora sp., assembly GCA_035278125.1. Classification (GTDB taxonomy): domain Bacteria; phylum Actinomycetota; class Actinomycetes; order Mycobacteriales; family Micromonosporaceae; genus DATEJJ01. The sequence continues at coordinate 6,781 of DATEJJ010000117.1, read as the reverse complement.
CAGCCGGCGGCGACGCAGGTGGCGAGCATCGCGGCGTGCTTGCCGGAGCAGTTCATGTAGATCCGTTCGGGGCCACCTCCGGCGCGCAGCACCGCGTCCCGCGCGTCGGTCGCCAGCGGGAGGTCCGGCGGGCAGGCGAGGGCCCCGGTCGGGAGGGCGGCGGCGCGCAGGATCTCGCGTACCCCCGAAATGTGGAAGTCCTCGCCGAAGTGGCTCGCGGCGGCCAGCGCCAGGTGGCTGGCCTCGGCCGGGGCGAAGCCGGCGCGGAGCATGCCCACGGCCTGGAGGGGTTTGTTGGACGAACGCGGGAAGATCGGCCCGGTGGCGTCGCCCGCGGCGGCGACCGCCTGCCCGGCCGCGTCGAGCACCACCACCGACCCCCGGTGGTACCCCTCGACGAACCCGGAGCGCACCACCTCCGCGAGCAGCTCACCGCCCGCGTATCCCGCGACAACTCCGGCTCCTTGGCGGCTGGCGCCGCGCGGCGGCCCGGAGGTGCCGTCAGCCATGCTTGATACCGAGCAGGTCGCGGGCCTCGCGGGTGGTCAGCGGGGCGCGCTGGGCGAGCCGGGCGAAGCCGACCGCGCGCGCGACCAGCTGCATGTTCGACTCGACGGGCTGGCCCTTCTGGTACGTGATGGTGTCCTCCATGCCGACCCGGAGGTGGCCGCCGGCCGCCAGCGAGGACAGGATCACCGGCAGGGTGGACCGGCCGATGCCGGTGGCGGAGAAGGTGGCGCCGGCGGGCAGGTCGCGCAGGCAGGCGACGAGCGCCTCGGGGGTGCCGGGCATCCCGCCGGGTACGCCCATCACCAGGTCCACGTGTACGTGCCCGCCGGCCGGCGGACCGTACCGGTCGAGCAGCCGGTGCAGCGTGGTGAGCTGGCCCAGGTCGAAGATCTCGTACTCGGGCACGATCCCGCGCTCCTGCATCCGGGTGTGCAGCTCGACGATGAACTCCCAGCGGTTGAGGAACACGTCGGCGCCGAAGTTGACGGTGCCCATGGTGCAGGAGGCCATCTCGGGTTCGGCGTCGAGCACGGCGAGCCGGTCGGTCTCGGGGTCGTGCACCGAGCCGCCGGTGGAGAGCTGGACGATCAGGTCGGTCTGCTCCCGCAGCGCGGCGACGGTCGCGCGGAGCCGGCCAAGGTCGAGCGTGGGCCGGGCCAGATCGTCCCGGATGTGTACGTGGATCACGCCGGCACCCAGCGCCTCGCATTCGCGTGCCGTGACGACCAGCTCGTCCAGGGTGACCGGCAGGGCGGGTACCGACGCCTTCGCGGATTCCGCGCCGGTAGGCGCGACCGTGATCAACGTACCTGTGCTCATCCGGCGATCCTCGCACGGTCAGCGGCCGACCACCCAACCAGCCAGGGATATTACAAGATCTTTGGTCCACCTCAACCGAACCTTAAGAGAGTCATCTATGTCTTGACCGTATTGGAAACATTCTTTACGGTTACATAGACGGGCCTCGTCATATCGCGTTTCTCCCTCAACCCGTTCTCGGAGGCCGGACCTTGTCCAGATCCCGGATCGTCGCCGCGCTCGGCACGCTCGGTGCCGCGCTGCTGGTCAGCGCCGCGATAGCGATCGCCCTACCGGCGCAGGCCGCCGGTACCGTCACCGCCACGTTCAGCATGGACTCCGACTGGGGTACCGGGTACCAGGCGAAGTACACCGTCACGAACGGTTCGTCGACCGCGATCAGCAGCTGGACGGTCGCCTTCGACCTGCCGGGCGGGCTGTCCCTGGGCACCTACTGGGACTCGCTGATGTCGGCCAGCGGCCAGCGCGTGACCGCGAAGAACCGGGAGTACAACGGCACGGTCGCGCCCGGCGCCAGCGTCACGTTCGGGTTCATCGTGACCGGTGGCTCGGGCGCGCCGACCGGCTGCACCATCAACGGCGCGGCCTGCGGCACCGGCAGCGGCGGGGGCGGCGGTACGCCCAGCCCGTCACCCACGCGCAGCCCCAGTCCGAGCCCGACCACGGGTGGCGGCGGCGGTACCGGCAGCACGCTCGCGGTTGCGCCGTACATCGACATGGGCGAGTGGCCGACGCCGGTGCTGAGCAGCGTGGCCAGTGCCAGCTCGCTGTCGAGCTTCACGCTCGCGTTCGTCACGTCGGCCGGCTGCAAGGCCAGCTGGTTCAACGCGTACGACCCGCGCAGTGCCTGGGGGCTCGACGAGATCAACGCGATCCGGTCCCGGGGCGGCGACGTGAAGATCTCCTTCGGCGGTGCGTCCGGCATCGAACTGGCCCAGGCATGCTCCACTGTGGACAGCCTGACCGCCGAGTACCAGGCGGTGGTGAGCGCGTACAAGCTGAAGTATGCCGACTTCGACATCGAAGGTTCGGCGGTGGCCGAGCCGGCGTCGGTCTCGCTGCGGTCGCAGGCGATGGCGCGGCTGCAGGCGGCGAACAGCGGGCTGAAGATCTCGCTGACCCTGCCGGTACTGCCCAGCGGGTTGACCGCCGACGGCGTGAACGTGGTCCGGGCGGCCCGGGACGCGGGCGTGAACCTCGACGTCGTGAACATCATGGCGATGGACTACTACCAGGGCAGCGACCACGCCGACCAGGCGATCGCGGCGGCCAACGCCACCTTCAGCCAGCTCAAGTCGCTGTACCCGGGCAAGTCCGACGCGCAGGTGTGGCGGCTGCTGGGGATCACTCCGATGCTCGGGCAGAACGACGACGGCGGGGTCTTCAACCAGGCGGACGCCCGGCAACTGCTCAGCTTCGCCCAGTCGAAGCACGTCGGGGAGCTGGCGTTCTGGGAGGTCGGCCGGGACGCCAACGCGTGTACCGGCGCCCTCTACCGCTGCACCAACATCAGCCAGCAGCCGTACGAGTTCAGCAAGATCTTCGCCGGCTACCCGGGCTGAGTCCACTGTGGAGATATGGGTGCCGTGGGCAGGTAGCTGGTCGCCGGGCTTGGGTGACGCCACCCGAGCCGGGCATCTGCCAATCCACATCCCAGCGACCCCACCCGACAAGCGTCTCGGGCTGCCGGGTCAGGACCTCCTCGGAGCCTTCGTCGGCGAACAATGCAATCGCCATCGCGAAGTACGCCATCACGTGCGGCGGCAACTTCCCATCCGACCGTTTGGCCTGGTTACCACCCACCGCGACCGCCTCGTAGACTCCATCCCGCAGCCATCCCCGCAAGCCGCAGGCCGACACATCGGACGATCCCGTCGCCCTCGCCGAAGTCCAGGAGCGTGAATGAGCCTTCGAGGCTCGGACACAGGCCGGCCACGGCCCCGCCCGGGCCGGCGAGCGACTACGGCCGGGGCCTTACGCGGCGGTTGGCTGACTAGTAGTTGTGGATCTCCCCGCCAGCAGAGCACCCGGGGCATGACAGTTCCAGGCGGTAACTGCCGTACAGGCCGTGAATGGTCTGGGCGACATCGAAGACTGGGAAGATGGTGCCGCTGCCGACCACGACGTTGTTGCCCACGTCCCGCACGATCCAATGCCCGGTGACCACAGTGCCGACCCCGAGCGATGCCCCGACCCAGATGAAGTGCCCGCTTGCATTGGCAGGGATCGCGCTGCTGGTGCAGTGGCCGATGAGTGGGAAGACGGTGCAGGCAGCACGGTTGTTGGCGGCGAAGGCCGGCGTCTGTACCGCTAGGACTGCTGCTGCCGCAGCCGCGACACTGGTGGCGGCCAGCTTGAGAGAGCGACGTTTCATGATCTATCCCCGTTCAGGATCCGAAATGTCTACGCCGTTTATCCAAGCATATAAGGTTGTCACTGTCATCACGTTTGTTCATCTTTGATGGCCGGGCCAGTGCGGCGCAGATCGTGGCCCACTGCGTGGTGCGCTGGTCGATCGAACCCTCCAACGCCAACGGCAAAGCAGCAGATGGGGTCGGGCAGGCCCGCAACCGCCGCAGCCGCCGCGTAGGCATGCAACACGAGACGCCTTCACCGTATTAGAAACATCCTTTGCCGCTAAAATCGACGGGCCTCGTCATGCTGCGTTTCTCCGTCAACCGGTTCACTCCTGCGGGTCGATGGCCGCAGCCGACAGCCCCACCCGCAGCGGCTCCGCGTCGGCGACGTTGCGCTTGACCAGCGCAAGGGCGATCATCCCGAGTTCGTGGTGCCGCACGGCGGTACCCACGAAGCCCACCTCGCGTCCGTCCACTGTGGATACCGGAGTGCCGTGTGCGGGTAGCTGGTCGGTGCTCACCCCGTCCAGGTGCAGCAGCACCAGGCGGCGCGGCGGTCGGCCCAGGTTGTGTACCCGGGCCACCGTCTCCTGCCCGCGGTAGCAGCCCTTGTCCAGGTGTACCGCCGGCGCCAGCCAGCCCACCTCGGCCGGGATCGTCCGGTGGTCGGTCTCGAAGCCGAGCCGGGGCCGGCGGGCGGCCACCCGTAGCGCCTCGAACGCCCACAGCCCCGCCCACGGAACGCCCAGCCGCTCCGCCGTCTCCGCCACCGACCCGCGCGGTACCAGCAGGTCGTACCCGTACGGCATGCGCCGGACGAAGCCGCCACCGGGCAGCGGCGCGGTCGGGTACACCGTGGTGGGGCGGGGCGGCACGTCGGCGGAGGCGAACTTGGCCGGCGGTACCGGCGCCACGGCGGGCGGAGGCAGGTCCACTCCGGGACGGCGTGGGGGGTGCTCGCCTACGCCAGAACCCGGCTCCGGCTGCGCTCCCCCGGGTACCGCCGCCTGCGGCCCGACCAGCGAGAGCAGCGCCCAGTCCGCGGATACCTCGGCGGGCTCCACCCGCATCAGGAAGCGCATCTTCGCAAGGAAGTCCAGCAGCCCCGCCGCGTGCCCGGGCTCGGTGTCCAGCCAGGTGGTGCCGCCGTCCTCGGCCACCACGGCGTGGTGCTCGACGTGGCCGTGCGGGGAGAGCACGAGCAGCTCGGTACCCTCGCCCGGGGCGAGCGCGGCCAGGTGCTGGGTGGTCAGGCTGTGCAGCCAGGTGAGCCGGTCGGCACCCGGTACCGCGAGCACACCGCGGTGCGACCGGTCGACCAGCCCCGCGGCCGTGTCCAGCAGCCGCTGCTCCCGCATCGGGTCGCCGTAGTGCGCCACCGCGCCCGCGTCCGCCGAGCCCGGCTCGACCGCCGCCACCAGTACCTCAGCCATCACCAACCGCCTCCCGCGCCGTGCCGCAGCCGGCGCACAGCCCGAACAGCGCCACATGCCCGATGTCCACCCGGAAACCGTGCTCCGCGTCGAGCTGCGTGACCAGCCCGGACAGCACGCCCGGGGAGATCTCGCTCACCCCGCCGCATGCCCGGCACACCAGGTGCACGTGCTGGTCGGCGCCGACCGCGTGGAACGTGGGCGCGCCGTGCGAGAGGTGCGCGTGGGTGATCAGTCCCAGCTCCTCCAGCAGCTCCAGGGTGCGGTACACGGTCGTGATGTTCACCCCGGCCGCGGTGGCCGACACCTTGGCGTGCACCTGGTCCGGGGTGGCGTGACCCAGCTCGTACACGGCCTCCAGCACGAGCTGTCGCTGTGCGGTCAGCCGCAGCCCCCGGGAGCGCAGCACCTCCGCCAGCGAGGATTCGGACACGTTCTTGATGGTAGTCCGGGCGTCAGCCGCCGACCCGCAGCAACCGCGCGGACAGGTGTGGCGACATCGGCTGGCCGACCGCGGACATCTCCTGCGCGTACAGCAGCGCGCCGTCCACGATGCCGTAGAGCCGCTGGCCGCTGGCGACCTCCTTGGCGGTGACGGTACGCAGCACCGCGTCGGTGACCAGCTCCACCTTGAGCCCGTCGACCCGGCCCACGTACAGCTCCATGATCCCGGTGGGGTAGGTCAGCAGAACCTCCAGCTCGTCGGTCGCCTTGCCGTCCGCGGTCACCGGACGCCACCAGCCCACCTCACGGCCGGACGGGCGGATCGGGGTGCCGTCTTCCTCGATCAGCCACGAACGCGAGTCGTAATGCAGGAACGGCCGGCCGTCGTGGCTGATCCGCACCTCCTGCGCGTAGTCGAAGTCCTCGATCGTCGGGTACCCGCCCCGCCCGCGCCCGCGCCACAGCCCGACGTACGGCAGCAGCCCGAGCAGGCTCGGGTGCAGGTCCGGGCCGGTACGCAGGTCGTGCGTGTCGGGGTACGGGTACTCGCTCACCGGCGGGGCATGCAGCCATGGCGGTGGCTCTACCGTCACAGCCGCCCCCTTGACACGCGCACGGCGAGGTAGACCAGGCCGCCGGCGAGCGCGCCGAAGCCCGCCACCAACAGGCTCACGAAGCCGATCTCGGTGACCATCCCACGATCCTATGCTGAGCCGCATGGCACGCAATCTGGTCGTCAAGGCGACCGCCGGTACCGACGCTCCGGAGCGCTGCTCGCAGGCGTTCACCGTGGCCGCCACCGCGCTCGCGGCGGGCGCGCCGGTGTCCCTCTGGCTGACCGGCGAGTCAGCCTGGTTCGCCCTGCCGGGCAAGGCGGAGCAGTTCCACCTGGCGCACGCCGCGCCCCTGCCCGACCTGCTCGGCGCGGTGCTGGCGGGTGGTCAGGTGACGCTGTGCACGCAGTGCGCGGAGCGCCGCTCGATCACGGTGTCCGACGTGATCCCGGGCATCCGCATCGCCGGCTCGGCCACCTTCGTGGAGGAGGTGCTGGCCGAGGGCGCGCAGGCGCTGGTCTACTGACAGGCCCCGGTGGTCGCGGTGACCGTGACCTGCCCACCGGCGCGCCGGGCGGCCACCGCCACGCCGGCGTCCCGGTAGGCGTACGCGTCGTCGGCGCTGAGCACGGCGTCCGCGGCGTGCAGGGCCGCGCGCAGCGAG
>DATEJJ010000116.1:0-5868 GCA_035278125.1 Rugosimonospora sp. | reverse complement strand
GCGGCGCCGGCCTCGGCCGCGCCGCCCCGGGCGACGTGCGCGATGACCGTCCCGTCGACCGGGGAGACGTCGTCGAAACCGGTCGGGGACTCGACGCGGTGGCCGCCGATCCAGTGCCGCGTGTCCACCTCGACGCCGCACACGGTGGCTGTCTTCACCGGGCCTCCCGAAATCGTTTGGACACGAACATTATATCAGGATCGGGTACGCCGGGCGCGGCGCGGCGCCGGCGCGGGCGCGGGCTCCGGCTCCTCCAGGCCCAGCACGATCTTCCGCAGCGCATCGGTCAGCACCCGTAACTCATCCGCCGACAGCGCGCGGATGACGAACGCCTCCTGCTGGTTGAACGCGGGGAACAGGCGCTTCATCAGCCGCCCGCCGGTCGGGGTCAGCGAGAGCAGCACCCGCCGCGCGTCATCCGGATGGGTACGCCGCCGCAGCAGCCCGCGCCCCTCCAGCGTGGTGGCCACGCCGGTGAGCGTGCCCTTGGAGATGCCGGCCTCGGCGGCCACGTGCCGGGTCTCGATGTCGGCCCACACCCAGACCACCCACAGCACCACCCACGCCGTCCAGGTCAGGTCGTGCGGGGCCAGGACGGTGCGCTCGAAGTGGTTGCGGACGGCGCCGGCCGCGCGGTACACGTTGCTGACGCCGGCCATGGCGGACACGTCGATGGCCATGCCGGACAGGCGCTCGGCAACGGCGCGCTCGGTCTCCTGCAGCGTGTGCTGGCCGGCCATCTGAGTGATTCCTCCCGGGGCGGTGCGGGCGAACTGGTCGCCCGGATCTGGTGTGGCCACGCGCCGACCCTAGCGCGTCGGGCCGGCGGGTGGTCGGGCCATCCGGCCCGACCACCCGCTCCCGTCAGAGCTTGACCGGCCCCTGGTCCACCTCGGCCAGGCCGGCGAACTCGGGCGTGGCCGGCGCGCGCCCGGGATTCGCGTAGGCCAACACGAGGCCCGCGACGAAGACCGCGACGGCGGCGTACGGCGCGTAGATGGTCGGCGCGGCCACCTTGTAGACCGAGCCGAAGATGGCCGCGGCGGTCACCACGATGCCCACGGCGGCGGCCAGGTACACCGCCCAGCGCCGCGGGTGGTCGGCCAGGCCGCGGATGGCGCCGATCGACATGAGCAGGTAGATGACGCCGAGGGCGAAGCTGCCGAAGGTGGACAACCAGCTGAAGATGGCGACGTAGTGGGGCAGGTTGGGCTGCGCGAACAGGCCGTTCCAGGCCACCGTCACGATGATCACGACGACGTACGAGACGAGCAGGGCGGTGCTGGCGGCGAGCGGGGTACCCCGGCCGGACACCCGCGCCAGGGCGCTCGGGATGCGCCGGTCGCGGGCCATCGCGAAGAAGCCGCGCGAGGCGGCGACCGACACGCCGATGAGGACGGCCAGCATGTCCAGGATGACCACGATCTCCAGCAGCCGGCGTACCAGCACCGAGCCCATGCCGCCGGCCGACGCCGGGCCGGCGAGCCCGAACAGCGGCGCGCCGGCGTTCTTGCCCAGCGCGTCCAGACTGAAGTGGTACCCGGCGACCTGCGCGTACGAGCCGATGACGTAGAAGCCGGCGATCGCGAGTACGGCGAACAGCACGGCGCGCGGGATGTCCCGCTTCGGGTGCGCGGTCTCCTCGCCGAGGTTGGCCGCGGTCTCGAAGCCGGTGAACAGCAGCACGCCGTACAGCACGCCGAAGAGGATCCCGTTGAAGCCCTCCGGCGAGGTACCCGGGCTGAACGCGGTACCCACGTGGTTGCCCGAGCCGACCTTCACGATGACGTACAGGAAGAAGAGCAGGACGACGGTGAGCGAGATGAGCGCGAGCACCAGCTGGGCCCGGGTGGACAGCGAGACACCCAGGTACAGCACCACGGCCAGCCCGGCCAGCAGCAGGATGTCCCAGCCCAGCGGGGGCAGCACCGGGTGGCCGAACTCGGCCTTGAGGGTGTCCGCCAGGGTGCCGCCGATCATCACCAGGATGCCCGCGCCCAGGCCCAGGATGCCGAGGTAGTACAGCAACCCCGAGGCGGCGCCCAGCCGGGGGCCGAGCCCGTCGGTCACGTAGTCGTAGAGCGATCCGGCGGCCTGGATCCGCTTGGCGTACTCGGACACGATCCAGCCGAGCCCCAGCACGCCGACCGCGGCGATGATGACGGACAGCGGTGCCGCCGCCCCCGCGCCCTTGCCGGACGCGTTGAGCCCGACCAGCAGCGGCACCAGGAAGGCGATGGAGAACACCGGCCCCATGAACCCCACCGACTGCGCCACCGCGTCGACCAGGGTCAACTTTCTCTGCCCACCGAGCCGTTCTTGCGTTTGTGTCATTGGCTTACCCTCCTCCGGTCAGCGCGCGCACCCGGTCCACCAGGTCCGCGCAGAACGGCGCGAACCGCGCCGGGTCGTCGATGAACATGGCCGGCTTGACGCAGATGGTGGTGAATCCCTGCGCGAGCTGTCGGGGCAGATCCGCCAGCGCGGCACCCAGATCCGCGGTGCGGTCCGGTCCGGCGAAGCTGCCCCGGATGCCGCCGACCAGCTCCAGTTCGCCCGGGTCGCGCCCGGCCGCCCGCAGCGCGGCGCGGACCCGGTCGAGGTCCCCGTCGGTGAGCGGCCCGAACGGGTTGAGCCCGCTGCCGTACCGGGCGAGCCGGCGCAGCAGCGGCGGGGGCGTACCCTGGCCGCCGAACCACAGCGGCGGCCCACCTGTCCGCCACGGCTGAGGCTCGACCCACACGTCGTCGAAGCGGAAGTACCGGCCGCGGTACCGGACCGGCCCCGGACTCCACGCCGCGCGCAGCACCTCCAGCTGCTCGTCCAGGATCCGCCCGCGCTCGCCGAACGGTACGCCCAGCGCGGCGTACTCGTCCCGGTGCCAGCTGACCGTTGGCAGCACCACCAGCCGCCCCTGGCTCAACAGGTCCAGGGTGCCGAGATCCTTGGCGAGCAGGAGCGGGTGGCGCAGCGGGGCGATGACCGCGCCGGCGACGATACGCAGCCGGCTGGTCGCCTGGGCGATCGCGGACATGAGCACCAGCGAGCTGGGCCACGGCATGGCCGGGTCCTGGTTGCCGGGTGCGGCGTAGTCGCGCGGGTTGGCCATGACGCCGTGCTCGCCCGCGCCGGGGCCGAGGACGATGTGCTCGCTGAGCATGACCCCGTCGATGCCGGCCTGCTCCGCCTCGACCGCCAGCCGGACCAGGGCGCGCAGGTCCCGCGGCGACACCAGCGTCCAGCTCTCCGTCAGCACCAGAAGCAGGTTCGGACTCACGCGATCACCTTTCGTTTGGGAACGAACGATAATGTTGCGGGGGCGCCCGGTCAACGGAGTGCCGGGTCTTGTGCGCCGGCTGATCGGACCGATACGTTTTGGGTCCGAATGAAAGGGAGGCGGCAGTGACGCAGCTCGACCCGGCCGTCCGCCACGCCCTGGAGGACCTGCGCTCCCGCGGCGTGGACGTGGTACGCGTGTCGTATTCAGATCTGATCGGTGTGGACCGGGGACGCGACGTGCTCCTCGACGAGCTGCCCGCGGCGCTCGGGCACGGGCTCGCGTTCTGCCGTGCCGTGTTCCACACCTCGCCCGTGGCCGACGTGGTACCCGTACAGGGCGGCCTGGCCGAGGGGCTGCCCGACATCAGCGTGCGGCCGGACCTCGCCACCCTCACCGCGCTGCCCTGGGAGCCCGGCGCGGCCTGGTGCATCGGTGAGGTGTTCGACGCGACCGGGCAGCCGGCGGCCGAGTCGCCGCGCACCGTGGCGCGCCGGGTCGCCGCCCGCCTCGCCGAACTGGGCCTGGCCGCGGTGGTCGGGCCCGAGCTGGAGTACTTCCTCTGCGAGCCGTCCGGCACGCACCCGGCCGGCTTCACCCGCTACGCCGACGAGCCGGGCAACGTGTACGTGGTGGGGCGCAAGGGCGACCCGAAGGGGATCCTGCTGCGCACCCTGCGCCAGCTGCGCGACGCCGGGCTGCGGGTGACCGCCGCCAACCACGAGTTCTGCCCCGGCCAGTTCGAGGTGAACCTGACCCACTCGGATCTGGTCGACGCGGCCGACCGGGCGTTCCGGCTCAAGTCGGCGGTGCAGGAGATCGCCCGGCACGAGGGGCTGCTGGCCACGTTCATGGCCAAGCCGTTCAACGACGAGGGCGGCTCCGGTTTCCACCTGCACGTGTCCCTCCGCGACGGTACCGGCGAGAACGCCTTCGGCGACCCGGCCGGACCGGATGGACTGTCCACTGTGGGGCGTGCCGCGATCGCGGGGGTACTGGCGCACGCGCCCGCCCTGGCCGCGCTGCTCAACCCGACCGTCAACTCGTACAAGCGGTTCGGTCCGGACACGCTGGCGCCCTGGCTCATCGACTGGGGGCTGGACAACCGCAGTGCGATGGTGCGGGTACCGCCGGAGCGGGGCGCGGGTGCGCGGATGGAGGTGCGGCTCGGCGACGCCACCGCCAACCCGTACCTCGCGATGGCCGCGGTCGGGGCGGCGGTGTACCTGGGCGTGCGGGACAAGCTGGAGCCGCCGGCACCGCTGCGGGGGTACGGGTACGACCCCGCGTCCGCGCCGCTGCTGCCCAGCCGGCTCGGTGACGCGCTGGACGCGCTGGAGCGGGACACCGATCTGGCCGGGGTGCTCGGTGACTACTTCGTGGGCTCGTTCCTGGCGTACAAGCGCAACGAGGTGGAGCGGTTCGAGCGGTACGTCACCGACTGGGAGTTCCGGGAGTACGCGTACCACCTCTGAGTCCCAGGAACCGGTCGACCAGCCGCATCGCCCGCTCGCGGGCCGCGTCCTGCTCCGCCTCGGTACGCGCGAGCAGCGCCACCGGGTCCACCCCGTACCGGCGCAGGTGCTCGCCGCCGCCGTTGTCCACCCAGCCGCGCAGCATCCCGACCGTCAGCTCCGGGTGGAACTGCACGGCGAGCGTGCGGCCGAGCCGGAACGCCTGCGACGCCAGCGGGGTGCGGGCCACCTCGGTGGCGCCGGGCGGCAGCACCCACCGGTCGTGGTGGAACTGGAACCACGGGCCCGGCTCGACCAGGTCCCCGGCATCGGTCTGTACCTCGTGCCAGCCGAACTCCGGCACCGGCGCCCGCTCCACCCCGCCACCCAGCGCCGCCGCCACCGCCTGGCCACCGAAGCAGATGCCCAGCACCGGTACGCCCGCCCCGTGCGCCTTGCGCAGGAACGCCAGTTCCCGGCCGACCCAGCCGCCGATCGCGGGGTCGAGGACCGACCAGGGCGCGCCCATGGGCACGATGGCGTCGTAGTCCGTGGGCTCCGGGAAGCGCACGTCCACGCCCGGCGCCGCGAAGCGCTCCTCCGGCACGACCGGGAACAGCTCGACGCCGTACCCGCGCCGGGCGAAGCCCTCGCCCACCGGCCCGGGCGGGGAGACGTGGTCCTGCTGGACGAACAGCACCCGCATCTCAGGACCGTACCATGAGGTCCACAGTGGACAGCATGGTCTGCGCGTACGCCGGCTCTATCCCCGGGTGCTGGCCGCGCTCCTGCGCCCGGCTGACGATCTTCTGGCGCAGCGCGACGACGAGCGTCCGCACCGTCGCCGGCTGCCCGGCCGCCGCCGCGTGCCGCAGGCTCAGCACCGTGTTGCGCAGGTCCGTGGCCACGTCCGGGCGGATCCTGCCGGTGCGCTGGCCGGCGTCGATCTGCTCGACCAGGCGCGCCACCGCCACCGGTACCGGTATCCCGGGACTGTCCACTGCGGACGGACCGACCCGGGCAGGGGCGTGCGGGCTCCCGGCCAGCGGTACCGGGACGGGGATGGCGGGTGCCGCGGTGGCGCCGCCGGTCTGGGGAGCCAGGGCCGCGCCGGTCGCCGGTACGGCGCGGGGTGCG
>DATEJJ010000115.1:0-2040 GCA_035278125.1 Rugosimonospora sp. | reverse complement strand
GCCCACCGTGCCGCCGGCCGTGGCGGGCAGGGCCGGCGCGGCGCAGAGCAGGACCACCACCAGGGCCGGCAGCCGGCCGGAAGCCCGCCTGGCAACCATGTGAGCCTCCCGGATCACCGCTGAGCGGTACCAGACGCGCTGAACATCCTGAGAAACGATCATGGTACGACGCGGTTACGGCGCGGAGTGGCTGTCGGCGTGGCCCGGCGTGGCACTTGCCGGGTGGCTGCGCCGTCTACCCTGGCTAGGAACGACGCACCGGCGCGGACGAGGAGGCGGCATGGCGCGACTGCCGAAGCGCGAGGTCCTTGCGGGCTACGCGGTCGCCGAACTGGAACAGGCCCTGACGGTACCGGCCGACGTGACCTCGGGCGCCTTCTTCGACGTGGACAACACGATGATCCACGGCGCCTCGCTGTACTGGCTGGCCCGTGGCATGTTCGCCCGCAAGTACTTCACCACCCGCGACCTGGTCGGCTTCGCCTGGAGCCAGCTCAAGTTCCGGGTCCTCGCCACCGAGCTGCACGGCGACGTGTCCGACGCCAAGCAGGCGGCGCTCAGCTTCGTGAAGGGCCGCCGGGTCGAGGAGCTGCGCGAGCTGGCCGAGGAGATCTTCGACGAGCTGATGGCCGAGCGGATCTGGTCCGGTACCCACGCCCTGGCCCGGCTGCACCTCGACGCCGGGCAGCGGGTGTGGCTGGTCACCGCGGCACCGATCGAGCTGGGCCAGGTCATCGCGTCCCGGCTCGGGCTGACCGGTGCGCTGGGCACGGTGGCCGAGATCAGCGACGGTGTCTACACCGGACGGTTGGTGGGCGACCTGCTGCACGGCCCGGCCAAGGCGGTCGCGATCGGCGCGCTGGCCAAGGCGGAGGGGCTGGACCTGGCGCGCTGTACGGCGTACAGCGACTCGGCCAACGACATCCCGATGCTGTCCACCGTCGGGCACGCGGTGGCGGTCAACCCCGACCCGAACCTGCGGCGCGAGGCCCGCAAGCGCGGGTGGGAGGTACGCGACTTCCGCACCGGCCGCAAGGCCGCGAAGATCGCCGTACCGTCCGCGCTGGGTACCGGCATCGCCATCGGCGCGGTCGCGGCCACGCTGGCCATCCGGCGGCGCAACCGGCCGCTCTGATCAGGATCCGGACGCCTCTTCGCGCAGCTTGAGCAGGTCGCGCAGGGTCTGCTGGATCGTCTCCCGCACCTGGTCGGCGAGGTTGAAGATGACCATCGGGTCGTCGGCCTGGCCGACCAGGTCACGGGTGGGGATCGGCTCGCAGAACTGGATGTACCACTTGGACGGCAGCGGCACCATGCCCAGCGGCCCGAGCCACGGGAACGTCGGGGTGACCGGGAAGTACGGCGTGCCGAGCAGCCGGGCCAGCGGCTTCAGGTTGGCGAGCATCGGGTAGATCTCCTCCGCGCCGACGATCGCCACCGGCACGATGGGGGTACCGGTACGCAGCGCCGCGGAGACGAACCCGCCCCGGCCGAAGCGCTGCAGCTTGTACCGGTCCCGGTAGAGCTTGCCGACGCCCTTGAACCCCTCCGGGAACACGCCGACCAACTCACCCGCGGTCAGCAGCCGCTCCGCGTCCGGGTTGCAGGCCAGCGTGCCGCCGCCCTTGCGGGTCAGCTCGGACAGCACCGGCATCCGGAACACCAGGTCGGCGCCGAGCAGGCGCAGGTACCGCTGGGCCGGGTGCTCGTCGTGTACCGCCAGCGCGAGCATCACCGCGTCCACCGCGATGGTGCCGGAGTGGTTGCCCACCACGAGTCCGGGTCCGGTGGCGGGCAGGTGCTCCACGCCGAGCACCTCCACCCGGAACCACTGCCGGTACAGCGGCCGCACCGCCGGCATGAACAGCGCCTCGGTCAGCTCCCGGTCGAAGCCGAACTCGTCCACCTCGTACTCGCCGGTCGGCCGCCGGCGCAGGAAGGCCAGGCCGTTGGCGATCCGCCGGTCCCAGACGTCGCCCTCCGGGGCGGCCTCCGGCTCCGGGGGCGCCGCGGGAGGTGGCGGCGGGGTCGGGCGCGGGC
>DATEJJ010000114.1:0-4332 GCA_035278125.1 Rugosimonospora sp. | reverse complement strand
CATACTCCAGACCGAGGTCACCGCGGCGGCCGAGACCCAGCGCCGCGAGCTGGAGCGGGTCGCCGGGCTGACCGCGGACGCCGCCCGCACCGAGCTGATGGAGACGATCGAGGCTCAGGCCAAGCGGGACGCGGTTCTGCTGGTCCGCGACATCGAGGCCGACGCCCGCGCCACCGGGGAGTCGCGCGCCCGCCAGGTCGTGGTCGAGGCGATCCAGCGGGTGGCCAGCGAGCAGACCGCGGAGAGCGTGGTCAGCGTGCTGCATCTGCCCAGCGACGAGATGAAGGGCCGGATCATCGGCCGGGAGGGGCGCAACATCCGGGCGTTCGAGTCGGTGACCGGGGTCAACCTGATCATCGATGACACCCCGGAGGCGGTGCTGCTGTCCTGTTTCGACCCGGTACGGCGGGAGATCGGGCGGCTGACGCTGGAGAAGCTGGTACTCGACGGGCGGATCCACCCGCACCGCATCGAGGAGGTCTTCGACCTGGCCAAGCAGGAGGTCGAGCGGCTGTGCCACCGGGCGGCGGAGGACGCGCTGGTCGAGGTGGGCATCACCGACATGCACCCGGAGTTGACCATCCTGCTGGGCCGGCTGCGGTACCGGACGAGCTACGGGCAGAACGTCCTCAAGCATCTGGTGGAGACCGCGCACATATCCGGGATCATGGCGGCGGAGCTGGGGTTGGACGCGACGCTCATCAAGCGGTGTGCGTTCCTGCACGACATCGGCAAGGCGCTGACCCACGAGGTGGAGGGGAGCCACGCGCTCATCGGCGCGGACCTGGCCCGCAAGTACGGCGAGCCGGACGAGGTGGTCCACGCGATCGAGGCGCACCACAACGAGGTACCGCCGCAGACGATCGAGGCGGTGCTGACCCAGGCGTCGGACGCCTGCTCGGGTGGGCGGCCGGGGGCGCGGCGGGAGAGCCTGGAGGCGTACGTCAAGCGGCTGGAGCGGATCGAGGAGATCGCCGGCGGTAAGACGGGCGTGGAGAAGGTCTTCGCGATGCAGGCCGGCCGGGAGATCCGGGTGATGGTGAAGCCGGAGGACGTGGACGACATCGGCGCCGCGATCCTGGCCCGCGACGTGGCCAAGCAGATCGAGGAGGAGCTGACCTACCCGGGCCAGATCCGGGTCACGGTGGTCCGCGAGTCGCGGATCACCGAAATAGCGCGCTGAGCGTGGGCGATACCCTAGGTGGCGTGCCGAAGAGCTATCAGGTCGTGACCTACGGCTGCCAGATGAACACGCACGACTCGGAGCGCATCTCCGGGTTGCTGGAGGACGCCGGCTACGTGCGTGCCGGGCAGGAGCAGCAGGCCGATCTGGTGGTGTTCAACACCTGCGCGGTACGGGAGAACGCGGACAACCGGCTCTACGGCAACCTCGGTCACCTGCGCCCCACCAAGCTGGCGCACCCGGGCATGCAGATCGCGGTGGGCGGCTGCCTGGCGCAGAAGGACCGGGGCGAGATCCTGAAGCGGGCGCCGTGGGTGGACGTGGTGTTCGGCACCCACAACATCGGCTCGCTGCCGGTACTGCTGGAGCGCGCGCGGCACAACGACGAGGCGCAGTTGGAGATCCTCGAATCGCTGGAGGTGTTCCCGTCCACGCTGCCCACCCGGCGCGAGTCGAGCTACGCGGGCTGGGTGTCGATCTCGGTGGGCTGCAACAACACCTGCACGTTCTGCATCGTGCCGGCGCTGCGCGGGCGGGAGAAGGACCGGCGCCCCGGCGACATCCTGGCCGAGGTGCGGGCCCTGGCGGCCGAGGGCGTCCTGGAGGTGACGCTGCTCGGGCAGAATGTCAACTCCTACGGCGTCGAGTTCGGCGACCGGTTCGCCTTCGGCAAGCTGCTGCGCGCCTGCGGGGAGGTGGACGGGCTGGAGCGGGTACGGTTCACCAGCCCGCACCCGAAGGACTTCACCGACGACGTGATCGAGGCCATGGCGCAGACCCCCAACGTCTGCCACCAGCTGCACATGCCGCTGCAGTCGGGCTCGGACGAGGTGCTGCGCGCGATGCGGCGCAGCTACCGCCGCGACCGGTACCTGGGCATCATCGAGAAGGTGCGGGCCGCGATGCCGGACGCCGCGATCACCACCGACATCATCGTCGGCTTTCCCGGGGAGACCGACGCCGACTTCGAGCAGACCCTCGACATGGTACGCGCGGCGCGGTTCGCGGCCGCCTTCACCTTCCAGTACTCCAAGCGCCCCGGTACCCCGGCGTCCACTATGGACGACCAGGTACCCGCGGCGGTGGTACGCGAGCGGTACGGTCGGCTCGTGTCCACTGTGGAGGACGTGGCCTGGGCGGAGAACAAGAAGCTGGTCGGCAGCACGGTGGAGGTGCTGGCCGCGGTCGGCGAGGGGCGCAAGGACGCGGCCACCGGGCGGATGTCCGGCCGGGCGCGGGACGGGCGCCTGGTGCACTTCGCCACGGGTGGGTCGGACATCCGCCCGGGCGACGTGATCACCACGGCGGTCACCTACGCCGCACCCCACCACCTCAACGCGGACGGAACCCCACTCAGCCACCGGCGCACGAAGGCAGGCGATATGCACGGCGCGCGTACCCCCCACGTTGTTTTGGGGTTGCCGACCGTGCGGAAATGATCGTCGGCGCCGGACCCCGCAGGGTGACCGACGCCGACGATCTCTATGTGGTGATTCAGTTGGTGTGCTCAGCCAGCTGGAGGAATTGACGCTTCGCGTCGAGCGCCTCCTGCGCTTCCCGGATCCGCTTGGCGTCTCCGGCGGCCTGGGCCCGCTGCAGCCGGGCCTCCGCCTCGGCGACCTGCTCGCGCATCTGGGTGAGCAGCGGATTGTCGGATGGTGTGGTGCGGCGCCAGGCCACGTCCATCGCGGCGCGCACGCGGTCTTCGACAGCGCGCAGCCGCCGGTCGAGGCCGGAGGCCGTCTCGCGCGGGACCCGCCCGGAGTCGTGCCACTGGCCCTGGATCTCGCGCAGCCGCACCTGCGCGGCGCGCGGGTCGGCGTCGACGTCCAGCGCCTCGGCCTGCGTCAGCAGCTCGTGCCGGCGGTCCAGCGCGGCCTTCTGCTCGGCGTCGCGGGCGGAGAAGACCTCGCTGCGCCGGGCGAAGAAGGCGTCCTGGGCGGCCCGGAACCGCTCCCACAGGCGCTGCTCGACCTCCTTGGAGGCGCGCGGCGCGGCCTTCCAGTCGGCCATCAGCTCCTTGAGCCGGTTGGCGGTCGCGGCCCAGTCAGCGGAGTCGGCCAGCGACTCGGCCTCGGTGACCAGCTCCTCCTTGTGGCCCTGCGCCTGCTTGCGGGTGGCGTCGAGGGAGGCGAAGTGGGCGCCGCGGCGGCGGGTGAAGGCGTCCCGCGCGGTGGCGTAGCGCTTCCATAGCTCGCCGTCGGTCTTGCGGTCGACGCCCCGGATCGTCTTCCACTCGTCGAGGATCTCCTTGAACCGGTCGCCGGCCGACTTCCAGCTGGTCGAGTCGGCTGCCAGCCGCTCGGCCTCCTCGACCAGGCCGGTCTTGCGGGCCAGCGACTCGGTGCGGGCGGCGTCGCGCGCGGCCCGGGCCTCGCCGGCCTTCTCGTCCGCCACCGCGGTGAGCTTGTCCAGCCTGGCCGTCAGGCCGTCGATGTCGCCAACGACATGGGCCTCGTCGAGGGTGGTGCGCAGCCGCTTGATGGTGGCCAGCGAGTGGCTGGCGTCGGCGGCGCCCGTGGCCAGCCTGGTCTCCACCAGGTCCACCTCGGTGACCAGGTCGGCGAAGCGCCGGGCGAAGTGGGCCAGGCCCTCCTCGGGCGTGCCGGCCTGCCAGGAGCCCACCACCCGCTCACCGGCCGCGCACTTCACGTATACGGTGCCCTCGCCGTCCACCCGCCCGAAGGCGGTCCAATCAATCTGCTGGCTCATGCGGCCACCGCCCCGGACCGGTCCCGGTCGGCGGTCGCATGAAGCTCATTCGCACTGAGCCTCCCGATTCGCTCGCTCATGTGCCCATCCTCGGTCTCCCGACCCCACCGGACGTCTCCGGTGGCGCCGCCACAGCGCAGTGAGTTTCTCCCGGCATTGTCACAGGTCTGCCCCCGTCCCCGTCGAGCACCCAGCGGCGACCGTGACCATACGGTGTCCTGGCGGGAGCCTGAGGGTGATCACGGCCGTCCGCTGCGCCCGGTTACGGTTGATCCGTGCCACTCGTCGCCGCCGCCGTCTGCCCGCACCCCCCGGTGCTCGTGCCGGAGGTCGCCGCCGGCGCCGCGGCCGAGCTGGACGACCTGCGGGCGGCGTGCGACGCGGCGGTAGCAAGGGTACTGGCCGCCCGGCCCGGGCTCCTGGTGGTGCTGGGCGCC
>DATEJJ010000113.1:0-10926 GCA_035278125.1 Rugosimonospora sp. | reverse complement strand
TGACGTCGCCCTGCTCGGCCGGGGTCTCGGGCGCGGTGCTGGCCGCACGCCGGCGCGTGGTACGTGCGCGGCGAGTGGTGCTGGTCTCGCCGGACTCGCCGGCGGCTTCGGGGGCGGTCTGTTCGCCGCCCGTTGGCTCGTTCTCGAGCATGTCGGACACGTTCTCCAGTTCCCGGCCTCCCCGGGCGCGTTACCGCAGCCGCGCAGGGACGCCGCATGTGTTCCGCCGCCCGCGCCGGAGCGCGGGTGGTGCGAAAGTCTGCCAGCCCCGCCTAGGCCGGCGGGGCTCCGGTGGCCGCCTGGTCGCGGTCCGCCAGCAGCGGATCCACGAACTCCCCCTGCGCGGTGAGCATGCCCTGGGCCAGCCGCGTCACCCGAGGTGGTACGGGCGGCTCCAGGTCGGCCACGACACGCAGGCCGGAGACGACGTCATCGGGTCGTACGGACGGGATCACCTGCCGTATGACAAGGTCGAGTATCGCACACCGTACGCCGCTGACCCCGGAAGGTGCCACCTCGGACGTGAGCCGCACCACCGGACCCCGCGTGTCGAATGTGCGCCGGCCCTGCTTGGTGAGGCGTTCCACCATGATCTCGGGCGCGTCGAGGAACGCCGCCACGGCGCGTCCGGCGTCCTCCGGCGCCACCTCGCCCAGCTCGATCCGCCAGTGCGACGCGTCGATCCGGTCGGCCAGGCTGCCGCCACGCGCCTCCACCGTGTCCAGCACGTCCAGCCCCGGTGGCAGCGCCGCGTCCAGGGCCTTGCCCGCCTGGTCCGGCTCGACCCGGCGGCGTACCGCGAGTTCCAGGTACTCGGCCTCGCTGGCCACCCCGGTCGGCGCGGCGCTGGCGTACGAGATCCGCGGGTGGGGGGTGAACCCGTGCGAGTACGCGACCGGTACCCCGGCCCGCTGCACCGCCCGCTCGAACGCGCGGGCGAAGTCCCGGTGCGAGGTGAAGCGCATCGGACCCCGCTTCGCGTACCGGATACGGATGCGCTGCACCACCGGCTCCTGCTCGTTGTCCGGCTGTCGCTTACTGATCTTGACGACTCCTTACTGGGAGATCGGAGTGAGTGGCAGCAGCTTCCGCCCGGTGGGACCGATCTGGATCTCGGTGTCCATGCTCGGGCACACGCCGCAGTCGAAGCACGGCGTCCACCGGCAGTCGTCCTGCTCGTACCCGGAGATGGCGTCCTGCCAGTCCTGCCACAGCCAGTCCTTGTCCAGCCCCGAGTCCAGGTGGTCCCAGGGCAGCACCTCCAGCTGCTCCCGCTCGCGCGTGGTGTACCAGTCCAGGTCCACCCCGTGCGGTGGCAGCACCTCAGCCGCGGCGGCGGTCCAGCGCTGGTACGAGAAGTGCTCGGACCAGCCGTCGAAACGGCCGCCCTGCGCCCAGACCCGGTGGATCACCGCACCGACCCGCCGGTCACCCCGGGACAGCAGCCCCTCGATCTGCGCGGGCTGCCCGTCGTGGTACCGGTAGCCGATGGCCCGGCCCAGCGACCGGTCCGCGTTGATCGCCTGCTTGAGCAGCCTGAGCCGCTCGTCGATCACCTCGGGCGGGGTCATCGCCGCCCACTGGAACGGGGTGTGCGGCTTGGGCACGAAGCCGCCGATGGAGACGGTGCAGCGCACGTCGCGGCTGCCGGTCGCCTCCCGGCCCGCCCGGATGACCTCGTGCGCCATGGCCGCGATCTGCACCACGTCGTCGTCGGTCTCGGTGGGCAGGCCGCACATGAAGTACAGCTTCACCTGCCGCCACCCGTGGGTGTACGCGGTGACCACGGTACGGATCAGGTCCTGCTCGGTGACCATCTTGTTGATCACCTTGCGGATCCGCTCGGAGCCGCCCTCGGGGGCGAACGTGAGGCCGCTGCGCCGCCCGTTGCGGGACAGCTCCTCGGCCAGCGTGATGTTGAACGCGTCCACCCGGGTGCTGGGCAGGGACAGCGAGACGTTCTGGCCCGCGTACCGGTCGGCCAGGCCCTTCGCCACCTCCCCGATCTCCGAGTGGTCCGCCGAGGACAGGGACAGCAGGCCCACGTCGGAGAAGCCGGAGTACTCCAGCCCCTGCTTGACCATGTCGCCGATGGTGGTGATCGAGCGCTCGCGTACCGGCCGGGTGATCATCCCCGCCTGGCAGAACCGGCAGCCCCGGGTACAGCCGCGGAAGATCTCCACCGCGTACCGCTCGTGTACGGTCTCCGCCAGCGGTACCAGCGGCTTGCGCGGGTACGGCCACGCGTCCAGGTCCATCGTGGTGCGCTTGTGTACCCGGAACGGTACGTCCGGCCGGTTGGGCACGACCCGCTGGATGCGCCCGTCTGGCAGGTAGTCCACGTCGTAGAAGCGCGGCACGTACACGTTGCCCGTGGCGGCCAGGCGCAGCAGCAGCCCGTCCCGGCCACCCGGGCGGCCGGCCGCCTTCCACTCCCGCGTGATCGCGGTGATTTCGAGTACCGACTCCTCCCCGTCGCCCAGCACGGCGGCGTCGATGAAGTCGGCGATGGGCTCCGGGTTGAACGCGGCGTGCCCGCCCGCGATCACCACGGGGTGCTGCTCCCCGCGCCCGGCGGCGGCCAGCGGGATGCCGGCCAGGTCCAGCGCGGTGAGCATGTTCGTGTACCCGAGTTCGGTGGCGAAGGAGATGCCGAACAGGTCGAACGCGCCGACCGGCCGGTGCGCCTCCACGGTGAACTGCGGTACGCCGCGCTCCCGCATGAGCGCCTCGAGGTCCGGCCATACCGCGTAGGTGCGCTCGGCCAGCACGTCGGGCAGTTCGTTGAGGATCTCGTACAGGATCTGCACGCCCTGGTTGGGCAGGCCGACCTCGTACGCGTCGGGATACATCAGCGCCCACCGTACGGACGCCGCGTCCCAGTCCTTGACCACCGCGCCAAGCTCGCCGCCCACGTACTGGATCGGCTTGCTCACCCGCGGCAGCAGCTGCTCTAGCTCAGGCCAGATTGTGCGCACAGCACCCAAGACTACGCGGGCTCCCGGGACGCGTAGCGATCGACGTACTCCTGGCCGGACAACCGGTGGATGTGCGCCATGATGTCGTCGGTGATCTCGCGCAGCAGTTTCGGGTTACGCCGCCCGCCGGCGTGCTCCGTGTAGTCCAGCGGAGCACCCACCCGCATGCCGATGGAGTGGCCCAGCCGGGGCAGCCGCGAGCCGATCGGCTGCACCTTGTCCGTGCCCATCATGGCCACCGGGATCACCGGGACGCTCGCCTCCAGCGCGATCCGCGCGATGCCGGTACGGCCGCGGTACAGCCGGCCGTCCGGCGAGCGGGTACCTTCCGGGTAGATGCCGAACAGACCGCCATCCTTCAGTACCGACAGCGCGATCTCCAGTGCGGTCAGCGCCGCCCGGCCGTTGCCCCGATCCACCGGGATCTGCCGCATCGCGCGCATGAACGACGCGGTGATCCGGCCCTTCACCCCGCCGCCCACGAAGTACTCGGCCTTGGCCAGGAACACGATCTCGCGCGTGGCGAGCGCGGGCAGGAAGATCGAGTCGGCGACCGAGAGGTGGTTGCTGGCCAGGATCGCCGGACCGTCGGCCGGGATGTGCTCCAGCCCGTCGGTCCACGGCCGCCACAGCCCGCGGATCACGGGCACCACCGTGTACCGGCCGAACGTGTAGAGCGGAGCCACCGTCACCCTCCGGGAGAAGATCTCCGCTCTACCGTAGCCGTTCGGTACCGCCTGGTCAGGCTGGTGTGACGGACACCCTCACCACGTCGCCGTCGCCCACCTCGCCCTCGAACGCGGCCGGGCCGGCCGGCCCGAGCACCAGCGACTCCGCGAGCGTCTCCCGCGCCACGAACTCCCGGTGCGCCTCGACGGCCGCCGCCACCTCACCGGGGACGCCATGGCGGTGCTCGCCTCCGCCAAAACCCGGCTCCGGCTGCGCTCCGCCGGGTGCCTCCACCACGAGCGCGATCCGGTCGGCGACGTCCAGGCCGGCCGCGCGGCGGGCCTGCTGCACGACCCGTACCACGTCCCGCGCCAGCCCTTCCGCGGCCAGCTCCGGCGTGACCGCGGTGTCCAGCACCACCACGCCCTCGCCGCCGGGCAGCGGCGCGGAGTGCTCCGCGTCCGCGGCGACCAGCTTCAGCTCGTACTCGCCCTCCCGCAGCGCGACGCCGCCGGCGGTGACCACGCCGTCCGCGACCGACCAGTCGCCCGCCTTGACCGCCTTGATGACCTGCTGCACCTGCCCGCCGAGGCGGGGCCCGAGCAGCCGGGGCACCACGGTCAGGACGCGCTCACAGTACCCGGTCAGGTCGTCCGCGAACTCCACCCGCTTCACGTTGACCTCGTCCGCGACCAGGTCGGCGAACGGGCGCAGCCGCGCGGTGTCCGGTGCCGCCACGGTCAGCGCCGGCAGCGGCAGCCGTACCCGCAGCCCCTTCGCCTTCCGCAGGGACAGCGCGGCCGAGCACACGTCGCGTACCGCGTCCATTGTGGACACCAGCGCCGGGTCGGCCGGGAAGGCCGCCGCCGCCGGCCAGTCCGCCAGGTGCACCGAGCGCTCACCGGTCAGCCCGCGCCACACCTCCTCCGCCGTCATCGGGGCGAGCGGCGCGACCACCCGGCACAGCGTCTCCAGGACGGTGTAGAGGGTGTCGAACGCGTCCCGGTCGCCGGTCCAGAACCGGTCCCGGGAGCGGCGCACGTACCAGTTGGTCAGCGCGTCGAGGTAGCCGCGCACGGCGGTACAGGCTCCGGAGATGTCCTGCTCGTCCATGCGATCGGTGACGTCGGCGACCAGCTGCCCGGTCTTCGCGAGCACGTACCGGTCCAGCAGGTGCGGCGAGTCCACACGCGACACTGCCTGGTACGACTCGGCGTTGGCGTACAGCGAGAAGAAGTACCAGACGTTCCACAGTGGAAGGAGCACCTGGCGTACCGCGTCCCGGATGCCGCCCTCGGTCACCGACATGTCCCCGCCGCGCAGCACCGGCGAGGCGAGCAGGAACCAGCGCATCGCGTCCGCGCCGTACCGGTCGAACACTTCGTACACGTCCGGATAGTTGCGCAAACTCTTGGACATCTTGCGCCCGTCCGCGCCCAGCAGCGTGCCGTGCACCAGGCAGTTGCGGAACGCCGGCCGGTCGAACAGTGCCGTCGCCAGCACGTGCAGCGTGTAGAACCAGCCGCGTACCTGCGGGATGTACTCCACGATGAAGTCGCCGGGGTAGTGGCTCTCGAACCAGTCGGCGTTCTCGAACGGGTAGTGCACCTGGGCGAAGGGCATCGAGCCGGACTCGAACCAGCAGTCCAGCACCTCGGGGACGCGCCGCATCACCGAACGCCCGGTCGGGTCGTCCGGGTTGGGCCGGGTGAGCTGGTCAATCCCGGGCCGGTGCAGGTCGGTCACCCGCACCCCGAAGTCGCGCTCCAGTTCGGCGAGCGAGCCGTACACATCGACGCGGGGATATGACGGGTCGTCAGACTTCCAGACCGGGATCGGCGAGCCCCAGAACCGGTTGCGGCTGATCGACCAGTCCCTCGCGTTGGACAGCCACTTGCCGAACGAGCCTTCTTTGATGTGCTCGGGTACCCAGTGGATCTGCTGGTTCAGCTCCACCATCCGGTCCCGGAACCGGGTGACGGCCACGAACCACGAGGACACCGCCTTGTAGACCAGCGGCGTGTCGCAGCGCCAGCAGTGCGGGTACGAGTGCGTGTACGTGTCGTGCCGCAGCAGCAGGCCGCGCGCCTTCAGGTCCGCGATCACCGGCTTGTTCGCCTCGAAGACCTGCATTCCCTGGTACGCCGGGACCAGCGCGGTGAACCGGGTGTGGTCGTCCACGGTCACCACGGTCGGGATGCCCGCCGCCGCGCACGCGTTCTGGTCGTCCTCACCGAACGCGGGTGCCATGTGTACCACGCCGGTGCCGTCCTCGGTGGTCACGAAGTCCGCCGCGAGCACCTGGTACGCGTTCGGCCCGGCCTCGTCGACCAGGAAGTCGAACAGCGGCGTGTACCGCCGCCCGGCCAGCTGCGCGCCGGTGACCGTACCCACCGGCGTGTAGTCCGCCAGCTCCTTCGTGTACGCGCCGACCCGGGCGGTACCCAGCGCCACCCGCTCGCCGTCCTTCTCCAGCACGGTGTACTCGATGCCGGGCCCGACCGCGAGCGCCAGGTTGGACGGCAGGGTCCACGGTGTCGTGGTCCAGACGAGCAGCTTGAGCGGACCGTCGGTCTCGGTGGCCGGCCGCGAGGAGCTTGCGGGTCCGCGCATCGGCTCGAGTTCGAACGCGACCGTCACCGCCGGGTCGTGCCGGTCCCGGTACACGTCGTCCATCCGGGTCTCGGTGTTGGACAGCGGCGTCTCGCAGCGCCAGCAGTACGCCAGCACCCGGAACCCCTCGTACACCAGGTCCTTGTCGTGGAGCGTCTTGAACGCCCACATGACGCTCTCCATGTAGTCCAGGTCGAGCGTCTTGTAGTCGTTGCCGAAGTCGACCCAGCGCGCCTGCCGGGTGACGTACCGCTCCCACTCCCGGGTGTAGCGCAGCACCGAGGTACGGCAGGCGTCGTTGAACCGGTCCACGCCCAGCGCGAGGATCTCCGCCTTGGTGGTGATGCCCAGCTGCTTCTCCGCCTCCACCTCGGCGGGCAGGCCGTGGCAGTCCCAGCCGAAGCGCCGCTCCACCCGGCGCCCGCGCATCGTCTGGTACCGCGGCACCACGTCCTTCACGTACCCGGTGAGCAGGTGGCCGTAGTGCGGCAGGCCGTTGGCGAACGGTGGGCCGTCGTAGAACACGAATTCGTTGCTGCCGGCGGCCCGCTGCTCCACCGACGCGGCGAAGGTCTTGTCCGCCGTCCAGTAGTCCAGCACCTGCCGCTCCACCGCGGGCAGGTCGGGGCTGGCCGCTACCCCGGCGTCCGGGCTGTGCTTCGGGTACACGCTCGTTCTCCTCGCGCCAACACGTTGCTCGACGTTGTACGCGAGGACGAGCACGGCTGTGCCCGCGGTACCACCTCGCTTGGTGGCCCACCGGGTCACCCGCTCGTTGGCCGGCTGTAACGGGCCGATCCCGTCCGGTTCTAGTCGGGCCCGGCCGGGCCCTTTCTTCCGGAGGCTCGCCGGTGATAGCCGGGTCAAAGCCGCTGAAACGAGTCTACCTTAGCTGATCCTCACGGGATGACGCCCTTTTCGGGCGGCCTTATGCGTTGGGCCCTTTTTCCTCCGATGGCGCGGCCAGCCAGCCGGACAGCCAGTCGAAGGTGGCGGGCTCCAGGACCACCCAGACCCCGCCGGTGTGGCCGCCCTGCGGCACCAGCACCGTGGTCACCTGCAACGGCGGCTTGGCCGCCGCCACGAACTTGTTGAGGTTGTCCAGCGCGTCCTTGTCGTCCTTGGCGGCCGCGATATAGACAGGCATATCCGGTATCGGCAGGTGCGTGATTCTCCACAGTGGACTGTTCAGCATCCGCAGCTGGGCGTTGTTCTTGTACAGCGCCCCGGTGGTGTGGTCGATCAGCGCCCAGAAGTACCCGGACAGGCTGGCGGTGGCCGCGTACATCGCGGAGTTGCGCAGCGCCAGGTTCACCGCGCAGAAGCCCCCGGTCGAGGTACCCACGATGCCCCAGCCCGCCCGGTCGGTACGCACTCGGAACTCGCTGGCGGTGGCGGCCCGTACGTCCCGGGTCAGGAACGTCTCCCACTGCTGGCCGCCGAGGGCGTTCACGCACTCGCCGTCGTGCGCCGGGTTCGTGTACTGGTACGGGAAGACCACCACCGTCGGCGCCATCCGGCCGCTGAGGATCTCCTTGTCCAGGATGCCCGCCGCGTTCAGGCTGACCAGCCAGGTGTGCGGGGAGCCCGGGAAGCCGTCGACCGCCTCGACCACCGGGTACAGCGTGTGCTGGTGCGCCGGCGCGTCGTACCCGGGCGGCAGGTACGCGTACGCCGAGACGGTGATCCCGCTGGCCCGCCCGACCACGGTGAACGCCACCACCCGGCTGCCGCCCTCGCCGGTGCTGATCACCTTGTTGGGCGCGGTCGCGACCGGCTTGGTCTCCGAGCCCAGCAGCGACGACCAGCTCGTGTAGATGTTCAGCTTCATGTTGACGGTGATGCCCGCCACGGCCGTGGTCGCCAGCAGGCAGCCGAGCAGGCTGACGATCCGCACCGGCCAGGTCACCACGGGGCGGCCCCGGTTCCACGCCCAGGCGGTCACGACCGCCAGCACGACGCAGGCGGCGATCGCCGCGAGGTCGGCAGAGAGGCTGTTGGGCTCCATCTAGTCGGTTCCTTACAGGGGTGCGGCCCGGCCCGCGGCGGCCCTGGGCGGGATCTTGGCGGTACCCGCCGGGGCGGGTGGCACGACCGGCGCCCCGCTCCCGTTCGGGTGCGGGCGCGGCTTGGGCGGGATGCCGACCGGCCCGGTCTCGGGCGGGGCGAGCGGGGCCGGCAGCAGCGGGTACACCCAACCCAGCGCGGCGGACAGGCGCGCCGGCGCGGTGGGTACCAGCAGGGTCTTCACGGTGGGCGGGAGCGGGCCCCCGGTCGCGGCGGCGACCAGGCAGAGTTCCTGCTCCGCGAAGCCGTGCTGCAACTGCGTCCGTACGGCCGGCGGCAGCGGCGTGCCGGCGTCCGCGACCACCACCCCGTCCTGGTACCGCTCGGGGCGCTGGGCGAGCGCGGTCAGCGCCAGCGGCGCGTCCGCGCCGATCCCGATGATCCCCCAGCCGTGGGTGCTGATCCGCACGTCGGTGTTGAGCGAGTACGGCAGCCGGTCGGTGAGCGTACCCCCGACCCCGTCCGCCTGCGCCGTGCCGGTACGGGCGAGGCGCAGGAAGACCACGACGGCGGTGGTGGAGCCGGACACCGTGTCCAGAATGCGGGTATCGTCCCAGGCTGCCTGCGCCTGCCCGGATTCGGGTGGCGCGACGACCACGATCACCGGGTAGTGCAGGGACTGGCCGCCGAAGTACGCCTGCGGCACGAACACCTTGGGCGCCGTGGCCAGCCCCCACCCGGTCCAGCCGAACGGCTCCCAGGTGAAGCTCACCCCGTGCTTGGAGCCCTGCACGTCCCGGCCGTCCAGCCAGGTGTCCAGCCGGGCCGCGGGCGCGGCGACCGGCTTGGGCTTCGGCAGCGGGTGCAGCAGCACCGTCCAGGACGGGTACAGGTCGAGTGCCCGGTTCGCGAACACGCCCACGGAGAACAGGACCACGGCCTCGCACAGCAGGAGGCACGCGGTACGCGTGACCAGCTGGCTACGTCCCCGCCGCCGCCACCCCACGATGGTCAACCCGAGCGCGAGCTTCAGGGCGAACCAGCAGAGCACCAGGAGCGGTACCCCCGTCAGCGACAAGCCTGACCCCCACCCTCGCGCAATCCCCCGCAATAGTGACAGGCAACCGCGTAAAGCGAAAGTGAAGATTGCTTACCGACGGTCCTCAGGCAAGATCCGGAAACCAGAGCGAGATCTCCCGCTTCGCGCTGTCCGGCGAGTCGGACGCGTGTACCAGATTCTCCTGGTTGGACAGGGAAAGGTCGCCGCGGATCGTCCCCGGCGCGGCCTTGCGCCCGTCGGTCGCGCCGACCAGCACCCGCACCACATCGATCGCCTGGTCCCCCGAAAGGATCGCCGCGACCAGCGGCCCGCCGGTCATGAACTCCTTGAGCGCCGGGTAGAAGCCCTTCTCCAGGTGCTCGGCGTAGTGCTGGTCGGACAGCGCGCCGTCCATCGTGCGGTGTACCAGCGCCTCGATCCGCAGACCCTTGCGCTCGAACCGGCCGAGGATCTCCCCGACCAGCCCCCGGCGCACCGCGTCCGGCTTGACCAGTACCAGGGTCCGCTCATCACCCACGGCAGCTCTCCTTCTTTCTTTCACACGTCCTGATGTTCTGGCGATCCCCGGCGGGTCATGTCCCCGGTCGCCGGGCCGGTGATGAGAGCCTAGACAGGTCCGCTTGCCGCTGGGCGCTGGTACCCCTGTTCTTTCCCGACCTGGCGAACGCGCCTGGCCGCGACGCTTGCGCCGCGACCTCGGTCAGCGGTCCTATTAGTTAGCCTGACGGACAACCCCCGGGGAGGTCGTGCGGTGCCCAGTAACCGCCGCTGGTCGGTGTCGGACGGACGCAAGCTGGCCACCGCGATCCTGGCCGTGTTCGCATTCTTCATCATCAGTGCGAGCATCGGCGCGCAGAGCTGGGAGCTGGCCGCGCTGGGCGTCGCGTTCCTGGCCGCGGGCATCACCCTGTACGTCGTCTCCGCCATGAACAGCCGGTCGTTCGCGTACGTGCCGGGCACCGCGCACGTGATCAGCAGCTCGCCGCCGCCGGCCGCCGCGCTCCAGGGGCGCTGCGAGATGCAGATCGTGGTACACGCGCCGGGCATGGACGACGTGGCCGTTAAGATCCGGGACGCGGGGGTACCGGTGTCGAAGTGGCCCGATCCCGGCGCCACCCTGCCCATCCTGGTGGCGATCGGCGACCCCCGGCGGGTACGGGTGCTCTGGGACAACGTGCGTACCCACGGCGAGATGGCCGACGGCCGGGGCGAGGTGTTCGACGGTGAAGTCGCCGTGGACGAGCGCTACGACCTGTTCGAGAACTTCCCCGAGGGCCTGGTCGGCGGCGACGACCTGTACGGCGACGCCAACGTGATCGAGATGGACGTGATCGACCCGAGCCGGCTGCTGCTGGAGCCGGACGAGCCGCGGTACGGCCCCTCCGGCCCGCGCACCGGTGCGGCCGGTACCGCCACCGCCTCCGCACCCAGCGAGACCGTGCGCGACGAGGCGGTCGGGATGGACGTCAACGACCCCGTCCCGGACAGCGTCGCGCACACCGCGACCGAGCCGGCGCCGCCGGTCACCGCCGAGCCGGTGGCCGAGCCGCCCGCCGCCGAGCCGGGCGTGGTGGAGCCGATCGTGGCCATCTCGCCGGC
>DATEJJ010000112.1:0-3027 GCA_035278125.1 Rugosimonospora sp. | reverse complement strand
GGCCACCCAGCGCGGGCTCGGGCGGGTCGCGCAGCGCGGTCTCGCGCCGGTCGCCCACGAGGGCGCGGCCCGTGGCTGAAGCGCCAGGCAGTGCCCGCGGGGGTAGGGCGAGCGGTATGGGCATGTCGGCGCGGTTGCGCACCGTCTTGAGGAGGACAGCGATGTTTAAAAGGCCGCCGGTAGCGACGGTCCGGACGCAGGTGACAGTACCGCTCCGATTCCCCGACGGGTACGCGACAACCGCGCGCGTGTTCACGTTCAACGGCCTGGTCGACGCGCGCGAGCACCTCGCGCTCGGCCTCGGTGACTGGCTGGGCTCGGTCGACCGGCACACTGCCGGCGGGCCCGCGCCCCTGGTCCGCCCGCACAGCGAATGCCTCACCGGTGACGTGTTCGGCAGCCAGCGCTGCGACTGCGGCCCGCAGCTGCGCGAGGCGGTGGAGCGTATCGCCGACGCCGGCGGGCTGCTGCTGTACCTGCGCCAGGAGGGGCGCGGCATCGGCCTGTACCGCAAGCTCGACGCGTACGCCCTGCAGGACGCCGGGATGGACACCTACGAGGCGAACGTGGCGCTCGGGCACGCCGAGGACGAGCGCGACTACACGCCCGCCGCGCAGATGCTGCGCGCGCTCGGGGTACGGCGCTTCGCGCTGCTGAGCAACAACCCGGACAAGGCGGAGCAGCTGAACCGCCTGGGCGTCACGGTGGCCGAGACCGTCGCCACCGGCGTGTACCTGTCCCCCGCCAACGCGGGGTACCTGAAGGCGAAGGCGAGCCGCGCGGCGCGGCACAACGGTGCCGCGGTACCCGCGCTGACCCGAGGCGTCTGAGCGCCTCCCTCGACCGGGCCCGTCCCGTTCACCGCCCTGTGGAGGGGGATGGTGTCGGGGCGGGCCCGCCTTGTGGCCCGAACGCGGCGAGGAACTTGTCCCGGAAGGTGTCCATCCGCCACAGCGGCGCCTGCGGTCCCGGCTTGATCCCGGACTGCCAGCCCCAGCTGTCGATCCGGTCCAGCAGGGCCTTGTCCCTGGTGATGATGGTGACCGGCCCCTCGTGCGGCGCGCCGTCCCCGGACACCAGCGGTGCCGGCTGGTGGTCGCCGAGGAAGATGAAGACCAGGTTGGGGTCGCCGTACGTCTCCAGGTAGGAGATGACCGCGCTGAGCGAGTACCGGATGGACTGCAGGTACGCCGGACGCGCCCGGCCCAGGCGGTCGGCCGGCATCGTCTTGTAGACGGAGCCGTCGCCGATGGCGTTCCAGTCGGTGATGTGGGGCAGCGGCGTCCACGGCGCGTGGCTGGAGAGCAGGTCCAGCTCCGCCATGACCGGCTGGTGCCCGGGCGCCCGCTCGGTGTGCTGGAACATGCTCAGCGTGTACTGGTCGGGCGGCGAACCGAAGTTGAACAGCGGCCCCTTGTACCCGAGGTCGCCCGCCGGGTACATCTGGTTGAAGTGGTAGAACTTGCCCCCCGGCCAGTCCTTGTTGTCCGCCGGTATCACGTCCACGGTGCGCCAGCCGGCGCGCTGGAAGGCTCCGCTGAGGGTGAACCGCGCGCTGGTGAGCAGCCGGGTGTACCGCTGCTGGCCGTCGATCCAGAGCCCGGTCTGCAGGGTGGAGTGCGCGAGCCAGCTGCCGCCGCCGAACGTGGGCGAGGTGAAGAACGCGCTGCGCGAGGCGAACCCGTCCGCGGCCAGCCGCGCGTTGCCCGCGTCGAGCACCGCGTTGACCCCCGGGTCCTGCAGCGCGGTGCGGCCGTAGCTCTCCACGAACGTGATCATCACGTCCTTGCCGCGCAGCGCGGTCAGGAGCTGGTTGGCCGGCGTGTCCCGGTACGGGTCGGAGGCGATCTGGGCCAGGAACGTCTTCGAGTCGAGCAGCCCCTGGACCACCCCCACGGCCCGGTAGACGCCCAGCCCGGCGGCGCTGCGGGAGGCCACCCGTACCTTCGGCATGATCTGCACGCCGCCCAGGGTGCAGGCCACCCAGGCCGCGGTGCACACGGCGGCGAACCGGATCGCCGCGGTGCGGTGCCGGACCACGATCCGGCTCAGCCGCCGCACCGACAGCGTCATCAGCACCATCACCGCGACGATCAGCACGATGGCGAGCACGACCGCGCCGACCGCGGCGGCCTTGCCCAGCGAGCGCTGCACGAAGTTCACCGCGTCGCCGAGCAGGGGCCAGTCCGGCACCGGATCAAACGTGCGGTCCAGCGAGAAGTAGAAACCCATATCAAAGAACTTGAGAATGGTGAGCAGGCCCAGCGAGATGCCGAAGAACACGATGAAGAGCTGCCGGGGCCGCCGCGGCAGCACCACCACCAGCACGATCGCGACGATCCCCTCGACCGGGATGCGCACGAACGCGCGCGGGTGCAGGTCGCTGAGGCGGTTCGGGCTGACCAGGGCGTAGAACACCAGCCCGAACGCGATCACGGTGGCCACCCAGCCCAGCACCCGGCGCCAGAGCGGCTTCCGCTTCGCCGCAGCGGCCGGCGCCTCCACGAGCGCTGGAGTGTCAGCGGGCGCTGGGGTTTCAGCCGTCGCGGGAGTCTCTGTGGGCGCTGGAGTCCCCGTGGTCGCCGGAGTCTCCGTCGTCGCCGGAGTCTCCGTGGTCGCTGGGGCCTCGGCAGCCACGGGGGCGTCCGGGGCCGCCGCGGCGGCTGCCGGCTCGGGGGGCTCCTGGTCCTGGCCCGGCAGCTGATCAGAGCGCGGCGAGAGCGACAACGCGACATCCTTCCGTTTGCGATCCGGTGCCGCCGGTCACCACTGCCCGCGCCGATCCGCGTGGCCCGGACAGGTCGGGGTGGCCGACCTCGTATCCGGCCGAGTGCGGGCGGTTCCAGCCTGGTCGACCGGGCCCGACCGCGTCAACGCCGGAAACCTTTCCAAATACTGTCCGTTCCGGCCGGACGTCGCGGCGGGCGCCCCCGTCATGCGCTACCGGCCAGACCGTACTCGTCGCGTACCGCCGCCGCGTCGGCCGCCCGGTCCTGCGCCTGCAGCGCGGCGGCGACCAGCTCCGCG
>DATEJJ010000111.1:0-7916 GCA_035278125.1 Rugosimonospora sp. | reverse complement strand
AGAACAAGAGTGTGACTGGAGTTCAACGTGTGCTCTTCTGCCCGCGCCCCTCGCCCCGCCGCCACCACAGCGCGCCGCGCACCCGGGCGGTCAGCTCACCCGCGGCCGCCGCGTCCAGGTAGGTGCCGAACACGTCCGGGTTGGGTGGGTCCGCGCCGACCCAGGCGTCCTGCCAGGCGGTGATGCCGTACGAGTGCAGCAGCCGCTGGGCGCGCAGCAGCCCGTCCCGCAGCGCCGCCCGGTCCGGCGCGGGTACCAGCGCGGAGACCAGCAGTACCGCGCCCTCGTGCAGGGTGCCGCTGGGCTGCCCGGCGGCGTCCCGCTCGATCCGCCCGTCGGCGGGGTCCGGGGTGTGCCCGGTGACACCGGCCCGGCGCAGCGCCGCGGAGTTGACCCAGGCGCCGTGGTGGTCCCGGTTCTGCAGGAGCACGGGCCGGTCGGGTACCACCGCGTCCAGCGCTTCGCGGGTCGGGGTACCGCCCGGGAACGCCTCCATCGCCCAGCCCGCGCCGACGATCCACTCGTCGTCCGGGTGCCCGGCCGCGTACCGCTTGACGGTGGCCAGGTAGCCGGCCGCGTCCCGGGGGCCGCCGGTCAGGTCGCACTGGCCCAGCTCCAGCCCGCCGAACACCGGGTGCGCGTGCGCGTCCTGGAATCCGGGTACCAGCAGCCGGCCGCGCAGGTCCACCACCTCGGTACCCGTACCGGCCAGCTGGCGCGCCGACCGGCCCAGCGCCACCACCCGCCCGGCCCGTACCGCCACCGCGTCGGTCACCGTGCCGGCCGGGTCGACCAGGTGCACCGGCCCACCGGCGAACAGGAGATCAGCGATCACGTTGGCACCTCCCGCCGGTACTGCGAGACTTTGCCCATGTCGCAGCGCGCTCCCGCGGAGGCCAGCCTACGGACCGCCGTGGTCGCCATCGTGGTCAACCTCCTGATCACGTTCGCCAAGGGTTTCGCCGCCGTGCTCACCGGCTCGCCCGCACTGTGGGCGGAGACTGCGCACTCGCTCGCCGACTCGGGCAACGAGGTGCTGCTGTTCGTCGGGCTGCGCCGCTCGGTCCGGGAGGCCGACGACCGGCACCCCCTCGGGTACGGGCAGGAGCGCTGGTTCTGGGCGTTCCTGGCGGCGCTGGGCATCTTCGTGGTGGGCGGGGTGCTGTCGGTCAACGAGGGCATCCAGTCGCTGCGCCACCCGCACCCGGTCGAGTCGTTCTGGGTCGGCATCGCGGTACTGGTGGTGTCCATGGGCCTGGAGGCGGTCTCCTGGCGCACCGCGCGGGCGCAGCTGCGCGACGAGGCGCGGGCCCGGGGCCGTTCGCTCGCCGAGCACATGCGGCGCGCCTCGGACCCGACCGCGCCCACCGTGTTCCTGGAGGACTCGGCGGCACTGGCCGGGCTGAGCCTGGCCATGGTGGCGCTGGTGCTCCACCAGGTGACCGGCTCGGCGGTCTGGGACGCGAGCGCCAGCATCGCCATCGGCCTGCTCCTGGTGGTCATCGCGTACCTGGTGGCCCGCCGCTCCAAGGGCCTGCTGATCGACGAGTCAGCGCCGCCGGACGTGCTGGAGCGGCTGCGCGACCGGATCGCCTCCGAGCCCTGGGTCGGCCGGGTGGTGGCGCTCACCGCCGTGTTCATCGGCCCGCGCCGGCTGCTGGTGACCGCGCGGGTGGCACCCACCGCGCAGGCCGTCGCGGGCAGCGCCAAGGAACTGGTCGCCCGGGCCAGCGCGCTGCGCCAGGACCTGCTGAAGCTGGACGTGATCGGGCAGGCGGAGGTGGCCCTTACACCATCCCCAGTGGACGGTGGGGACGGCTGAGTGGTTGGTTCTGGCGGGAGCCTGCGGTGGCGAGGAACCCGGTGACGAGGGTGGCGATCTCCTCGGGGCGTTCGGCCACCATGGCGTGGCTGGCGCCGATGAGGTGCCGTACCCGCAGGTGCGGGTTGTCGACGCCGTCGAGCCGTTCCGCGGTCGCGCGGCGGTACGCGGCGTACAACTCGTGGAACGGTTGCTGTTCCGGCAGATCCTCGGTGGCGAGCACGAGCATCAGGGGGCAGCGGGTGTCCCGGTAGGCCGGGATCAGGTCGAGGGAGTCCATGGCGGCGCGCAGCTGGCCGGTCAGCTCGGCATCGGGGCGCAGCCGGCTGTACCCGTCGCCGCCCGGGACGAGGTTGCGTTGGAAGGCCGTCACCCAGTCCTGCGGGGCGGCGCCGTACCGCTGCGCCCTTGCCCGCTGTCCGGCCAGCGCCGCGGCCACCTGTTCGGCGTTGAGCGGCTGGGCGATCAGAACGGCCAGCGTATCGAAGGTGGCCCGCAGCCTGGCGAGTCCAGTTGCCGCCCGTTGCGGGTCCATCCCCGACAGTTGGTCCGTACGACACAGCGTCGGGTTCCCGTCGAGGCTGACCGCGCCGGGGCACTCGGGGTGGCGGTGCGCCCAGAGGGTGGCCAGCATCCCGCCCAGGGAGACGCCGACCACGGCGGGACGGACCAGGTCGAGTGCTTCGGTGACGGCGGACAGGTCGTCCAGCACCTTGTCCCAGTGCCAGGGGCCGTCGCCGGAGAGCCCGTGTCCCCGCAGGTCGACGGCGACCACCCGGTGTGCCGGGGACAACCGCTCGGCCAGCGTCGCCATCTGGGCGAGATTGCCGCCGGCGCCGTGGAGGAGCAGCAGCGGTCGTCCGGTGCCGCCGAAGTCGCGGCACGCGATTGGTACGGATCCGGAGTCGATGACCGTCTCAGGCATTTCTGGTTGGCTCCCGGTGTAGTCGGTCGCGGACCGAGGCAGACTGCACGCCGCCCTCGGGGTGGCGGGCGAGCTTGCCGCGGGTGACCAGGTCGTGGACGCCCTGCCGGGTGATCCCGAGCATGGCGCCGGCCAGCGCGTACGACACGGACGGGGCGGTCGGGTGGCCCACCCGCCGGGCGAGGACCTGACCCAGCGGGCTGCGCCACCAGTCCAGCGGCGGGTCGAACGGAGCGTCGCCGGGATACAGCGTGGCGACGGCCCGCATGATCGCCTGGACGGCGTCCTGATCGTCGCCGCTGACCATGCGGGCCGCCCAGACGGTGGCTTTCGCGTGCACGACGGCGCGCAGCGCGTCGACCGCCGCGTCGCCGTCGAGCAGGATCTCCAGCGGGTCGAGCAGCCGTATGTCGATCAACCGGGTGAGCTGGTCGACCAGCTCCGCGCGGGTTGGCGGCATGCCACCTCCTCCATTTGCTTGACAAGCATCGTCAAGTACTTGACGCGGAATGTCAAGCAGCAGAAGGACTGGGGTTGGCAGCCGTGGTACGTAGATCCTCCTGGCTTGGGGCGCTTTCGACATCCTCGGCCTGGGCCTCGGGGTCCCGGTCGGACCCGCGCTCGTCACCGTCCTGAGTGGACACCCCGGCTCCGGCGCCCGCTGGTACGGGCTGCTCGCCGCCTGCTGTGGCCTACCCCAGCTGCTCGGCGCCCGCTCCGACCGGTACCGAGCACCGCCCGGTCCTGCTGGTCGCGCTCGGCACGCTGGGCGTGGACTTCCTGGCGGCGGCGCTCACCCGGGCCTCGCCCGCTGGCCGCCACCCGGGTGCTGGCGGGTGCCTGCGCCGGCACGTACACGATGGTCAACGCGTATGTCGCGGACGTCACCCCGTTCGGTACCGGCTTCGTGGCCGGCCCGGCGCTGGGCGGGCTGCTCGGCTCGGGCTTCCTGCTCGCCGCGGCGGCACTCGGTGGTACGGCGGGCATGCGTGTCATCCCGCCCAGCTCGCGCGTGTACAGTACACGCGCGACGCAACCGGACGCTCGCGGACCGAACCAGGAGGCCGTGAGCGCAGGGGGCACAGAGGCCGCTCGCGGAGCGAACCAGGAGGACGAGTGAGCAGCAACCGGGCACCCGCTCGCGGAAGCAACACGAACGCGCGGCGCGCCGCCAAGCGGGTCGCGCTGGCCCAGGCCGCGGAGGAGCGCAAGCGGTCCCGCCAACGCCGGCAGGCGCTGCTCGGTGCGCTGGGCGCCGTGCTCGTGATCGCGCTGTCGGTCCTGCTGGTGGTCGTGCTGGGTGGCGGCTCCAAGAAGAGGAAGCCCTCCGTGGCCGGCCCGGCCGCGGTCTCCGTGGCGCCCAGCCCGTCCCCGTCGCCCGCCGTCAGCGTGCCGGCCGCGCTGGCCAAGAAGCCGGTCGTCAACGGCTCCGGGGCCAAGCCGACCAAGCTGGTGGTCAAGACGCTGATCGAGGGTACCGGCCCGGTGGTCAAGTCCGGCCAGACGATCACGGTCAACTACGTGGGCGTGTCCATGACCACCGGCCAGGAGTTCGACTCGTCCTGGAAGAACAACCAGACGGCCAGCTTCCCGATCGGCCAGGGCCGCGTGATCAAGGGCTGGGACCAGGCCCTGGTCGGCCTCAAGGTGGGCACCCGGGTGCAGTTGGACATCCCCGCCGACCTCGCCTACGGCGCGTCGCCGCCGGCCGGCTACCCCGCCGGCCCGCTGCGCTTCGTCGTCGACATCCTCGCGACCGGGTAAGGCCGACCGTGGCGCCGCACCCTCCGGCCCGCCGGCTGATCTCGCCGGTCAAGGCGCCGGCGACGGAACCGCCCGCGCTGGCCGGGGCGTGGGCGCCCGACGACGACCGGCTGGACGCGGCCGACCTGTTCCCGGTACCGGCCAGCGAAGGCCCCGAGGACGTCGTGATCGACGGGGACGGGCGGCTGGTCACCGGTACCGACGACGGGCAGCTGTGGCGCTGGCCGGCCGGGGCGGAGCCGGGTACCCGGCCGGAGCGCTTCGCGCACACCGGCGGCCGGCCGCTGGGCATCGAGGTGGACCCGCGCGACGGCAGCCTGGTCGTCTGCGACGGGTACCGGGGGCTGCTGCGGGTCACCGGCGACGGGCAGGTCGCCGAGCTGGCCCGGACGGCGGCGGGTACCCCGATCGGGGTGTGCAACAACGCGGCGGTGGCCCGGGACGGGACCGTCTTCTTCAGCGACAGCTCGTCCCGGTACCCGCTCTGGGCCTGGCGCCGCGACCTGCTGGAGTACCGCCCCAGCGGGCGGCTGCTGGCGTACCGGCCGGGCGGCGGGGTGGACGAGGTCGCGCGGGACCTGTACTTCCCGAACGGGGTGGCGCTGACCCCGGACGAGTCGGCCGTGCTCGTGGTGGAGACCAGCACCCACCGGCTGCTGCGGGTACCGCTGGCCGGCGGCGGGCCGGTGGAGCTCGCCGACCTCCCGGCGTACCCGGACAACATGTCGCCGGTCGGGGATGGCACCTACTGGATCGCGCTGCCCAGCCCCCGGGTACGCGCCCTCGAACGGCTGCTCCCGTACCCGGCGGTCCGCCGGCTCGCCGCGGTGCTGCCGGAGCGGGTGCAGCCCGGCCCGCTGCCGTACACGCTGGTCGCGCTGGTGGACGGGGAGGGGCGGGTGCTGCGTACCCTGCACGGCCCGGACGGCCGGTACCCGATGCTCACCGGTGTCCGCCAGCACGGTGACAGCCTGTGGCTGGGCAGCCTCACCGCCCGCGCGGTGGCCCGGGTGCCGATCTCAGGGTAGGCGTCCACCCAGGGCAGTGCGCCGGCGTGGCGTCGTGCGACCCCGGGTGTACCGCAGGTCCGCTCCGTGGTTGGACGCCCGCGCCGCGCACGGTCCGTAGCGTTCCTGGCCATGACCATCGATGCTGTGCAGATCCGCGCCGCCGTGGCCGTCACCGACCTGGTGAAGGTGTACGGCGGCGGCGAGACGGCGGTACGGGCCCTGGACGGGGTGAGCGTGGACTTCGCCGCCGGCCGGTTCACCGCCATCATGGGGCCCTCCGGCTCCGGCAAGTCGACCCTGATGCACTGCGCCGCCGGCCTGGACACGCCGAGCGGTGGCAGCGTCCGGCTGGGCGGCACGGAGCTGACCCGGCTGTCCGACAAGGCGCTGACCCGGCTGCGCCGGGAGAAGATCGGCTTCATCTTCCAGTCCTTCAACCTGCTGCCCACGCTGACCGCCGCGCAGAACATCATGCTGCCGCTGGAGCTGGCCGGGCGGCGGCCGGAGCGGCAGTGGTACGACCAGGTCGTCGGCGCCCTGGGCCTGGCGGACCGGCTGCACCACACGCCCGCCCAGCTGTCCGGCGGCCAGCAGCAGCGGGTCGCCTGCGCCCGGGCGGTGCTGGCCCGGCCCGAGGTGATCTTCGCGGACGAGCCCACCGGCAACCTCGACTCGCGGTCCGGCGCCGAGCTGCTCGGCTTCCTGCGCCGCTGCGTGCGGGAGCTGGGCCAGACCGTCGTCATGGTCACCCACGACCCGGTCGCCGCCGGCTACGCCGACCAGGTGGTACTCCTGGCCGACGGCCGCGTGGTCGGGCACATCGACGCGCCCAGCCCGGCCGCGGTGCTGGACGCGCTGCAGCGGCTGGGCGGGTGACGCCGTGCTCAAGGTGACCCTGGCCGGGCTGCGCGCGCACAGGCTGCGCCTGGTCGCGACGGCGCTGGCCATCCTGCTCGGCGTCGGCTTCGTGGCCGGCACGCTGGTCTTCGGCGACACCGCCCGGGCGGCGCTGTTCGACGAGTTCGCCCGCGCGGCCCACAACGTGGACGTCTCGGTGCAGCCGCCGGAGGCGGAGGGCGGCGGTAAGGGGCAGGACAGCAAGGCACCCGAGCTTCCGCTGTCCACAGTGGACACCGTACGGGCGCTGCCCGGCGTGGCGGCCGTGGACGGCCGGATGAGCCAGTACCTGCCGCTGCTGGACCCCCGGGGCAGGCTCGTCGGCAACGGCGACAACCCCGGCATCGCGCTGTCCGCCGGTACGGTGGCCGCGCTGCGCCCGTACGACGTGGTCTCCGGTCGGGTACCCGCGTCGGCCGGCGAGGCGGCGCTGGACCAGGGCACCGCGCAGCGGATCGGGTACCACCTCGGCGACCCGGTGACCGTGCTGGACACCGGGCAGGGTAAGCACCGGCTGACCCTGGTCGGGCTGGTCGGCTTCGGCACCTCCAAGCAGTACGCCGACCAGGCGGTGGTGGTCCTCACCCCGGACGCGATGGCCGCGCTGACCGGCGCCACCGGGTACCAGCAGGTGGTGGCGACCGCGGCGCCGGGCGTGAGCCAGACCGCGCTGACCGCCCGGGTACGCGCCGCGCTGCCCGCCACCGACGTGGTCGGTACCGGCGCCCGGTACCAGCACGACCTGGCCAACAACGCGATCAACCAGGTCGATCCGTTCCTGACCATCCTGCTGGTCTTCGCGATCATCGCGTGCGTGGTGGCCGCGTTCGTCATCTACAACACGTTCAACATCCTGGTCGCCCAGCGCTCCCGCGAACTGGCGCTGCTGCGCTGCGTCGGCGCGGCCCGCGCGCAGGTGTTCGGCTCGGTGCTGGTGGAGTCGGCCGCGGTCGGGCTGATCGGCGCGCTGGCCGGCATCGCGCTCGGCCTGGGCATCGGGTACGGGCTGTTCAGCGGCCTCAACGCGCTGGGTGCGCCGCTGCCGGCGCACGCGCTGGTACTCACCCCGCGCCCGGTACTGGTGGCGCTGCTGCTCGGCCTCGCGGTCACCATGGCCTCGGCGCTGGTACCGGCGGCCCGCGCGACCCGGGTACCGCCGCTGGCCGCGCTGCGTACCGCGCCGTTCACGCAGGCGGCCACGGTACGGGCGCGGGTGCTGCTGCTGGTGCTGGCCGGGCTGTGCCTGGCCCTGGGTACCCTGCTCACCGTCGCCGGTTCGCACAACAGCGACCCGCGCGCCGGTACCCTCCTGGTGGTCTGCGGGGGCATGGTGAACTTCCTGGCCGTGCTGCTGCTGGCGCCGCTGTTCATCGGGCCGCTGACCGCGGCGGTGGGGTGGCTGCCCGGCCGGCTGTTCGGCGTACCCGCCAGACTGGCCGCGGCCAACGCGCGCCGCAACCCGGGCCGCGCCGCGGCGACCACGGCGGCGCTGATGATC
>DATEJJ010000110.1:0-2246 GCA_035278125.1 Rugosimonospora sp. | reverse complement strand
CCCTGGTCGAGTCGGTGGCCGCGATGCAGATCCGGACCCTGGCCGCGACCGGGCACACCGCCGAGGCGCTGACGTGTTACGCGGAGGTACGCCAGCGGCTGGCCGACGAGCTGGGCGCCAGCCCCGGCCCGCAGCTGCAGGCGGTGTACCAGGCCGTGCTGCGCGGGGACTTCGACCCGCCCGGGCGGGTCGCGGCCACCGGTGGCTGGCGGCGACGCGCCCCGGTGGTACCCCGCCAGCTCCCGCCGCCGGTACGGCACTTCGCCGGGCGGGTACCGGCGTGCCAGGCGCTGACGGCGCTGGTACCCGCGGGCGGCGGAGCCGGTACCGCGCCGGTGATCTCGGCGGTCTCCGGTACCGCCGGGGTGGGCAAGAGCGCGCTGGTGCTGCACTGGGCGCACCGGGTGGCCGAATGGTTCCCGGACGGGCAGCTCTACGTGGACCTGCGCGGCTTCGACCCGGAGGGCCAGCTCCTGCCGGCGGGCGAGGCGGTGCGCGGGTTCCTCGACGCGCTGGGCGTACCGGCCCGGCGGGTACCGTCCGGCCTGGCCGTGCAGGTCGGGCTGTACCGCAGCCTGATCGCCGGCAAACGGATCCTGGTCGTGCTCGACAACGCGCGGGACGCGCAGCAGGTACGCCCGCTGCTGCCCGCCGCCGCGACCGCGATGGCCGTGGTGACCAGCCGCAACCAGCTCAACCCGCTGGTCGCCATCGACGGCGCGCACCTGCTGACCCTGGACCTGCTCAGCGCCGCCGAGGCGGGTGAGCTGCTGGCGCTCCGGCTGGGCGGCGACCGGGTCGCGGCGGAGCCCCGGGCGGTGCGGGACATCATCGAGTCCTGCGCCCGGCTGCCGCTCGCGCTGTCCATCGCCGCCGGGCGCGCGCTGCAGTCCGGGTTCTCCCTCGCCACCCTGGCCACCCACCTGGGCAACGCGGGCCAGCGGCTGGACGCGCTGGACGGGGGCGATCCGTCCACCCAGTTACGCGCGGCGTTCGCCGGCTCGTACCGCACGCTCACGCCGGACGCGGCCCGGCTGTTCCGCCTGCTGGGCCTCGCGCCCGGCCCGGACATCGCCCTCGCGGCCGCGGCCAGCCTGGCCGGCCAGCCGGTACCCGAGGCGCTCCGGCTGCTCGACGAGCTGAGCCGGGTACACCTCGTGGCGGAGCACTCCCCCGGCCGGTACCGCCTGCACGACCTGCTGCGCACGTACGCCGCGGACCTGGTGCACCGGCACGACCCGGACGCCCAGCGCCGCGCCGCCGTGCTGCGCCTGCTCGACCACGCGCGCGCCGCCTGACTGAGTGATCGGTCAGCGGAACGCGGCGATGACGTCGCCGAACCGGGCCAGCGGGCCGGGCTCGGTGAGGTCGGGCAGCCGGACCATCACCTCGCGTACCCCGGCCTCGGCCAGTTCCCGGAACCGTCCGATGTGGTCGGGCACGGTGCCGGCGTTGACCGTGGCCGCGAAGCGGTCCGGTGGTTCGCGGCGCGGCCGCAGCCGCTCCAGCAGCGCCGCCAGTTCCCCGTCCGAGCCGGCCACCAGCGCGGTGCACAGGTGGGTCAGGGACACCTCGGCCGGGTCGCGACCGGCGTCGTGGCAGTGCGCCCGGAGCACCTCCGCCTTGCGCCGTACGGTCGCCAGGTCACCCAGGACGTTGGCGGCGTCCGCGTACCGGGCGGCCAGGCGCAGGGTACGCCGCTCGCCGCCACCCCCGACCACGAGCGGTACCCGCGCCTGGAGCGGACGCGGATAGCACATCGTCTCCGGTACCGACAGCACCCGGCCCTGGAACGGCTTGCTGCCCGGCCCCCACAGCACCGGCAGCAGGCGCAGGGCATCCTCCAGCAACGCGTACCGCGCGGCGGTGCCGGGGAACTCCCAGCCGTACGCCTGGTGCTCGGCGCGGAACCAGGCCAGCCCGAGACCGCACACGGCCCGCCCGCCGCTGAGCACGTCCAGGGTGGCGACGATCTTCCCGAGGTGGGCCACGTTCCGGTAGGTGATCCCGGTGACCAGCGTCCCGAGGCGTACCCGCCCGGTCGCCGCCGCCAGGTACGCCAGCGTGGTGTAGCTCTCCAGGAAGTCCTCGTAGCCGCGGCCGAGCTGCGGTATCTGGCGGAAGTGGTCCATCACGTAGATGGCGTCGAAGCCGGCCGCCTCGGCCGCCACCGCGACCTCCCGCAGGGCTCCGGCCGTGGCCGCCGGCCCACCGGGGAACGCGTACCCGCCGATGTGCAGGCCGAA
>DATEJJ010000109.1:0-3687 GCA_035278125.1 Rugosimonospora sp. | reverse complement strand
CCCAGGCGCCCGCGGTCCAGCTGGTGCTGCGCCACGTGGCCGCCGGTACCCACGCGGTGGCCGAGCCGGGGCGCAACATCCCGCTGGTGGCCGAGCTGTGCCGGCGCCTCGGCGGGCTGCCGCGCTATCTGGAGTTCGCCGCCGAACGGCTGCGCACGGTACCGGTGCACCGGTTGCTCGCCTGCGGGCCGACCGCGGAGATGCTGTGGTCCAACGACCACGCGCTGCTGGCGCACCAGCGGTCCGCGGTACAGAGCATCCGCTGGGACCTGGGCCTGCTCACCCCGGAGCACGACCGGCTGCTGCGCCGGATCGCGCAACTGGGCGGGGGCGGGTTCGTGCTGGACGAGGTGGCCACCGGGTACGACCGCACGGCACCGGTCGAGGCCAACCCGCTGGCCCTGCTGTCGGACCTGCACGAGGCGTCGCTCATCCTGGCCGACCCGCAGGACCGCTACCGCTACCGGCTGGCCCCGTTCGTCGCCGAGACGCTGGACCGGACCCTGCCCGGCGGCGGCGAGCTGGACCGCTGGCCCTCGGCCCTCGCGTCCTAAGTAGACAGTCCACAGTCTACAGCCGGCGGCGGCCGCCCGTTCCCGGGCGGCCGCCGCGTTGCTCAGCCGGCAGACAGGTCCGGCCAGTTCGCCGGGTCGTCGCCGTGCGCGTGCACCAACGCCAGCACCGTGCGTTCCAGGCCGAAGGCCATGCAGGAGCTGTGCGCCACCTCGCCGGCGAAGCCGATGCCGAACCGCTGGCCCAGGTGGTCCTTGTGGCCGTTGGCCGAGGCGATCGCGGTGCCCGGGTCGCCGTCGTACACGGGTACCACGAACTCGTACTTGAGGTTCTGCTGCACCTGGCTGGAGCGCATGAACCGGCCGCCGGGACCGAAGAACGGGTCGCTGGCCCGCTCGACCGTGCACGCCAGCCCGAACCGGCGCAGCAGCGCCTCGGTACGCGGGATCCACGAGTCGCGCCACTGCCAGGCCGAGTCCGCGCTGCCCACGGTGACGAACTCGCGCATCCGGAAGGACCGGAACCGGCCGACCTCGCTGGTCGCCTCGTGCCGGTAGCAGTATCCGGCGACGTCGAACTCGCGGGGCTGCGCGATGACCTGGTTGGCCAGGCGGGCGTACACGCTGTAGCAGACCGCGGGCGCCAGCACCACGTCCGCGGGGACCGGTGCTCCGGCTGCCGCGTCCGGGTCGTGCGCGTACACGACGCCGAGCAGGTGCGGGAACGACTCCGCGTACTCGGCCCGGTCGATGTCCACCCGGGGCACCACCGGCGCGTGCCAGGCCGGGCCCGGTGAGCCGCCCGGCGCGGTCGCGGTCAGCGCCGCCTGCAACCGGGCCAGCACCGCCTCGAACTTGGGGGTGAAGCTCAGCAGCCCCGGCACGCTGCCGGGCAGCAGCCAGTCGCCGGCGACCAACCGGCGGAACTGGCGGTCCGACGCGCCGTCCGCGCCTGCCACGTCGAGCCCGGCGGGCTCCCGCAGCGCCACTGTCTCGGTCATTCGGGATCTCACGCTCCTTCGTCAGGGATGCCGGCGCGCACCTCGCGCAGCCGGGCCGGCAGGGTGCCGTCCGCCGCCGACCGCAGCACCGCAAGGTAGCCGGCGGCCAGCTCGCGGGCGGT
This sequence comes from Rugosimonospora sp., assembly GCA_035278125.1. Lineage (GTDB taxonomy): Bacteria > Actinomycetota > Actinomycetes > Mycobacteriales > Micromonosporaceae > DATEJJ01. The sequence goes on along the minus strand of DATEJJ010000109.1, from coordinate 2,052 downwards.
GTCCACAGTGAACAGCGAGGTGTTGTATTTGAGCTGCGCCTGGCCGGAGCCGGGAGCCACCTGCAGCGTGACGTCGAACTGTCCCTGCTGCTGCGGCAGGTAGAACTCGGAGACGAGCAGCCCGGCAAGCTCGACGCGGGTACCCGGCGCCTGCGCGGCCGACAGCGGGTCGTCCGGGACGTCGTACGTCATGACGAACATCGTCGAGAACAGGCCGGCCCGGTCCGGCTCGCGCCCGGCCTGCACCAGCCGCGGCATCAGCGCGAACGGGTAGTCGCGGTACATCAGCGCGCGCAGCAGCTTGCCGCCGGTGCGGTGCAGCAGCGCACCGAACGAGCCGCCCGGGTCGACGCGCGCGTGGAAGGGCAGTGTGTTGACGTAGTACCCGATCGAGTCGCGGAGCTGCCGGCCGGCGCGCAGCGAGACCGGGTACCCGAGGAGCAGGTCGGTCTGCCCGCTGCGCGCGTACAGCAGGAGCTGGAACGCGGCGAACAGGAAGGCGAACGGGGTCGCGTTCTGTGCCGCGGCCGCGCGCCGGACCCGCGCCAGCACGCCGGGCGGGAGCTGGAAGTCGACCTCGGCGCCGGCGAACGTGTAGACGGCCGGCCGCGGCGCGTCGGTAGGCAGGTCGCCCGGGACCGCCTGCTCCAGTTCCGTGCGCCAGTACCGGCGTGCCGCGGCGGCCCGCGGCGAGTCGAGGTAGCGCCGCTGCTGGCGGACGAAGCCGTCGTAGGCGGCACCGGAATCCGTTGCGGTACCGGCGACCCCGGCGTACCGGTCGAGGATCTCGCGGAGCACCAGCACCTGCGACGCGTAGTCCATGGTGATGTGGTGGGCGGCCATCAGCAGCACGTCCGCCCCGCGATCCCGGCGCAGCAGCGCGACCCGGATCGGTACCTGCGCGTCGAGGCGGAACGGCTGCTGCGCCCAGCCGAGCGCGTAATCCCGGACCGACCGGTCGTCACCGGCCACCTCGTGCACCTGGAGCGCGGCGGCACCGGTACCGGCGCCGAACCGGCGCACCTCGCCGCCGGCCATGCGGAACACGCAGTTCAGCGTGGCGTGCCCGGACACGGTCTGCTCGACCGCCGCGGCCATCCTCCCGGCGTCGACCGGGAAGTGCAGGTTCAGCGCGCCGGAGACGTTGTAGGCGCTGCTGCCGGGGGCGAGCTGTTGCAGGAACCACAGCGCCTCCTGCCCGAGGCTCAGCTCGTGCCCGGTCGCCGTGGCGGGTGCACTCATGCCGCACTCTCCGGGTCGCGGGACCGGGGGACGGCCACGGCGAGGCAGATCACCATGCCGGCCTGGTGGGTCAGGGATAGCTCGATGCGGTCGATCCGCGCCCGCTCGGCGACCTCCCGCGCGCCGCCGCGTACGGTGACCACCGGCGCTCCGTGCGGGTCGGCGAGTACCTCGATGTCGTGCCACACCAGGCCCTGACCCAGCCCGCGTCCGAGCGTCTTGGCCACCGCCTCCTTGGCGCAGAACCGGCCGGCCAGGTACTCCAGGCGGCGCGCTTCGCCCAGCGCGTCCGCCCGGGCCAGTTCGCCGGCGGTGAACACGAGGCGGCGCCCGCGCGGGTGCGCGGCGATGCGCGCGAACCGGGCCACCTCCAGCAGATCGATGCCGAATCTCACGCGTCCTCCCGTGCCGGCTGCCCGGTGTGCCGGAACCCGCGCGTCAGGTACGCCCTGGTGACGTGCTGCCGCTGGATGTCCGAGGTACCCTCCATGAACTCGAAGGCGCAGGCGTCGCGGCTCCACTTGTCCAGCAGCGGATGGTCCACAATGGACGAAGGGCCGAGCGCGCGGGCGGCCCACCGCCCCGCCTCCCGGGCCAGCGCCGCGGCGGCGGTCTTGGCCAGCCGCGCCGAGATGCCGATCCGCATCGCGCCGGTGACGAGCTTCAGCAGTGCCCAGCGCCCGGTCTCGTCAAGCTCATCGAGCCAGCGCGAGAGCTGTTTTGGCAGCTCGGTCTTGCCCAGCGTGCGCAGCGTGGTGACGACCTCGGTCAGCGTCGGCGGCGGCGGGTTGTTGTGGGCGAGGAACGTTT
>DATEJJ010000108.1:0-7685 GCA_035278125.1 Rugosimonospora sp. | reverse complement strand
CCCGCGGGCGCGCCGGCTGGCGCTGCGCCGCGCGCTGCGCGGCAACGTCGAGCACGGCGAGGTCGTGGTGAAGACCAAGGACGGAGACAAGACCATCGTGGTACAGCGCGGCACGGTCACCGCCGTCGACACCACCGGCGTCACCGTCAAGTCGTCGGACGGGTACAGCCTGGCGTGGACCTTCGGCAGCCCGATCCGGGTCGTCCAGAACGGCACCAGCGTCCAACCCAGCGCGGTGACCACGGGCGAAGAGATCGGCATCGCCGGTACCCGCAACGGATCCGCAGTGACCGCGCAGCTGATCCTGATCCCGCACGGCAGGTAGCAGCGCGAGCGTCAGGGGCGGAGTTCAGCGACGCAGCAGCGGACGCTGCCTCCGCCCTTGCGCAGTTCGGACAGCTCCACCGGCACCGGCGTGTACCCGGCCGCGGCCAGCCGCACCGCCATGCCGGTCGCGTCCGCGTCGAGTACCGCGTGCCGCCCGTCACTGACCAGGTTCAGCCCGAACGCGAGCGCGTCCGCCTCGCCCACCCGCAGCGCGTCCGGGAAGAGCTGGCGCAGCACCCGCTGCGAGGCGGCGGAGAACGCCCCCGGGTGGTACGCGATCGACGCGCCGTCCAGCACCGCGAGCGCCGTGTCGAGGTGGTAGAAGCGCGGGTCGACCAGGCGCAGCGAGACCACCGGCCGGCCGAGCACCTCCTGCGCCTCGGCGTGCGCGGCGGGCTCGGTGCGGTACCCGTACCCGGCCAGGATCAGCCCGCCGTACGCGCCCGGCAGGTACGCGAAGTCGCCCTCGCCCTCGTTGGTGTGCTCGGGTGCCGCGTACCGCCACCCGCCCGCCGCCGCGTAGTACGCCCGGTGCTCGGCCGCCTCCGCCGCGCGCTGCGGGTACGCGAAGCGGGCGCCGTAGACCGCGCCGTCCACCGAGAACGCGCCGTTCGCCGCGTACACCATGTCGGGCAGGCCGGCCCGCGCCGGCAGCACGTCCACCTCGTGGCCCAGCCGCAGCAGCGCCTCCCGCAGCAGCTGCCACTGCTTGACCGCGAGATCCCGGTCGACCGGCGTGGACGTGTCCATCCACGGGTTGATTGCGTACGCCACGGTGAAGTGCTCGGGCGGGCACATGAGGTAGCGGCGCTGCTGGGACATGATCTTTACGGTAGGTACGCTCAACCTGCGCCGACAGCGGCAAATCTTGCGTGAGAGAGGCTGTTCGTTGCAGCTTGACGACGTAGACCGGCAGATCATTGCGTTGCTGGCCCAGGACGCGCGCTCCTCGTACGCGGAGATCGGCGGGGTGGTGTCCCTGTCCGCGCCGGCGGTGAAGCGGCGCATCGACCGGCTTCGCGCGGCCGGGGTGATCAAGGGATTCACTGTGGTGCTCGACCCGGCGGCGGTGGGCTGGACCACGGAGGCGTTCGTGGAGCTGTTCTGCACCGGCCGCACCACGCCCGCCCAGATCACCGCGGCGGTACGCCGGCACCCGGAGGTGCTCGGCGCGTACACGGTGTCGGGCGACGCGGACGCGCTGGTACACCTGCAGGCGGCGGACATCGCGCACCTGGAACAGGCGCTGGAGCGGCTGCGCCGGGAGTCGTTCATCACCTCCACGCGGAGCCTGATCGTGCTGTCCCGCCTGGTGGAGACGCGGACCGACCGCGGACCGTACTGAGCCCGCGGCCGGTTCCTGCTGGGTGGCGGCTCAGGCGGTGCAGGCGGATCCGTTGACGCTGAACGAGGTCGGCGACGGGTTGCTCGATGACCAGGTGCCCTGGAAACCGAACGAGGTGCTGGCTCCGGGCGCGAGCGTGCCGTTGAAGGCCAGGCTGCGCGCGGTCACCGCCGCACCGCTCTGGCTCACCGTGGCGTTCCAGGCGCTGGTGATCTGCTGGCTGCCCGGGAACGCGAAGGTCAGCGTCCAGCCGTTGAGCGCGCCGGTACCGGTGTTGGCGACGGTCACGTTGGCGGTGAAGCCGCCCTGCCACTGCTGGGGCGCGTACGTCACCCGGCAGGCTTCACCGCCCGGGTTCGTTGCCGCGGCCGTCGGGGACGGCGAAGCCTGCGCGCCCCCGAGGCTGTAGGAGAAGTTGGTCACCGCGAGGCCGGTGCCGTTGACCCACGGCTCGAAGCCCGCCTGCACGCTCGTCATGTACCAGGCGGTCTGGCCGTACCCGCGGCTGACGATGTCGCTCCAGAAGCTGCTGACGTTGAAGCTGACCGAGTTCGTGGTCTGCTGCCGGACGTACGAGATGACGTTCCAGCCGCTGTTGCCGAACCACACGTCCCAGGTGGCGCCGGCGATGGTCGCGGTACCCACCTTCGAGCCGACCGGCTGGACCGAGCCGGTGTGGTTGAGCCAGACCATCAGCTCGGCGCCGGTGTTCTGGCCGTTGGTGCGCGGCGTGGGATCGAACCAGATGTCGTACGAGGCGTCGAAGACGCTGCCGTTGCCCGGGTACGACATGCTCACGCTGGTCTGGATGGTGCCGAACTGGCTGTTGCTGGTCTGCATCGGCAGGCCGCTGCCGGTGCTGCAGTTGGCGTAGTGGCAGCCGGCGTACACCGAGGGGTACGCGCCGGGTGCGCCGTTCTGCGCCTTGTTGTGGCTCGCGCTGGCGACCGAGAAGCCGGTCGAGGTGACGTTGATGCACTGCTGGGTGGTGTCCCCCCAGTTGTTGTTCTGCACCACGTACCGGCCGCCCGCGATCGTGGTCGACCCGAACTGGTCGCAGATCTGGGTATCGGCCCGCGCGGGGGCGGCGACGGCGAGCGCGGCAAGCACCGTGCCGGCCGCGACCGCTCCCGCCGCGGCGAGGGCGTGCAGGCGTTTCATCAGGCTCTCCTTCGATGGACGGTGTCGTGGGAGCGCTTCCACCGAAGTGTGTAACCGTTACGCCGGGCCTGTGGCAACCGCCGGGAACTTACAGATACATGCCGGTACGCTCGCCGTCGCTCTTGACCGCCGGCTTGTCGCCCTCGCCGAAGAACCGCTTCCCGCCGAACTCCCCGTGCAGCCGGTCGTCCAGCTCGTCCGCGAGACCCGTCATGACCTGTACCGCGAGCATCAGGTGGGTGGACTGGAAGTCCCGGCCGAACACCGGTACCGAGGCCCAGACCGTGTCGTTCGTGCAGTACAGCCGCCCGATCGGCATCCGGTTGGTGAGCTCTGAAAGCTTCACGTAGAGCTGCTCGGTAGGCTCGATATCCGTCAGTACCGGGGAAAAGACGTCCACGAGCGGCGGGTTGTCGCGTACCCGGACGAAAACCATGGCCGAGCCGGACCGGATACCGATGTCCCCGTCGCCGTCCATGTGCAGCGCGTCCGGGGTCGTCTTCAGCAGGCTCGCCACCACCGCCTGTACCCGGTCGGCCAGCGGCAGGTCCGGGTCGTCACCGACCAGCCGGCCGGCCAGCGCCGCGGCGAACTCCTCGTCCTCGGGCTCGTCCTCGACCGGCAGCAGCGAGCGCGCGGTACCCAGGGCCGGCAGCGCGACCGCCTCCTCCTCCGGGGTACGCGCCGAATAGGTCAGGAAGGCCGGGTGCGGCGCGCCGTAGATGTCGCGGAGGGTACGGGCAACCTGCACGGCCACCTTGGTGGCGTCGCCGACCGGGGCGATCAGGCCGAAGCTGTCCCGCGAACCGTCCACCACGCCTGGCGGCGACCAGCCCAGCGCGACCAGGTCGGCCACGGCACCCCGGTCCAGCCGGTACCCGTCGGGCAGCCCGGCGTTGCCCACCGCCAGCGCGCGGATCCCCTGCTCGTCCAGGCGGCGCAGGCTCACCCCGTACACCGCGTCGCCGGTGCCGGAGGCGGTCGGATCGAGGGTCAGGTCAAGCCGGGCGCCGGTGGGCAGCATGGGTACCGCCTCGGCGAGGGCGGCGGCGAACTCGCGCCACGCCTGGGTCACTTTCGCCTTGAGGTCGGTACCCAGCGCGAGATCATCGAGGATCTCGGCCTCCGGCGGAGTCTCAGCCGACATGATCATCTCCCATCCATCGCGCTCCACGATAAGCCAGCAGATCTCGCCCCCGGTCCCACCCGCCGCTCCCACCTGTCGCCCGTTTGTCGCAACTTCAATGAAGATGCGCCATCGACGCCCCGTTGATACGGCATTTTCGATGAAAGTGTGTGGATCTTGGCCGGTCCGACGGAGTCGGTGGCGGGTTAGGGTCGGGGGTATGGAGGATGAGGGCGAGCTGAGTGTGCGGGAACCGCAGCGGTCGGCGGCTGGCGCGGGTGGGATCCGGCACGGTCTCGAAGCGGGCCTGGGCCAGATGGGGGTACGCCGGACCGCGCTGACCCTGCTGAAGGTCAACCAGGTCGGGGGCTTCGACTGCCCTGGCTGCGCCTGGCCGGAGCCCGCGCCCACGAAGCGCGCGCACGCCGAGTTCTGCGAGAACGGCGCCAAGGCGGTGGCCGAGGAGGCGACCCTGCGCCGGGTCACGCCCGAGTTCTTCGCCCGCTACTCCGTCGCCGAACTGGCCACCCGCACCGACCACTGGCTCGGGCAGCAGGGCCGGCTGACCACGCCGGTGGTGCTGCGCGAGGGCGACACCCACTACACCCCGATCTCCTGGGACGAGGCGTTCCGCACCGTCGCGACCGCGCTGCGCGGGCTGGACAGCCCGGACCAGGCCCTCTTCTACACCTCGGGACGCACCTCCAACGAGGCCGCGTTCGTGTACCAGCTGTTCGCCCGCGCGTACGGCACCAACAACCTGCCCGACTGCTCCAACATGTGCCACGAGTCGTCCGGGCTGGCGCTGACCCAGACCATCGGGGTGGGCAAGGGCTCGGTCACGCTGGAGGACATCCACCGGGCGTCGCTGCTGGTGGTGGTCGGGCAGAACCCGGGTACCAACCATCCCCGGATGCTGACCGCGCTGGAGAAGGCGAAGCAGCACGGCGCGAAGATCGTGGCGGTCAACCCGCTGCCCGAGGCCGGGCTGATCCGGTTCCGCAACCCGCAGCGCCCGTCCGGCCTAGTCGGCGGCGGCACTCCGCTGGCCGACCGGTTCCTGCAGATCCGGGTCGGCGGGGACCTGGCCCTGTTCCAGGCGATCGGCGCGCTGCTGCTGGAGTGGGGCGCGCTGGACCGGTCCTTCGTGGACACCTACACCGAGGGCTTCGCCGCGTACCGCGCCGCCGCCCAGCGGCTGGACTGGGACGCGGTACTGGCCGCCACCGGCCTGTCCCGCGAGGAGATCGTGGCCACCGCGCGCATGTTCGCCGCGTCCGACGCCACCATCGTCTGTTGGGCCATGGGCCTGACCCAGCGCCCGGACGCGGTCGCCGCGATCCGGGAGATCGTCAACGTGCAACTGCTGCGCGGCATGCTGGGCAAGCCCGGTGCCGGGCTGTGCCCGGTCCGCGGCCACTCCAACGTGCAGGGCGACCGCACCATGGGCATCTTCCACGAGCGGCCGGCGTGGCTGCCCGCGCTCGCCGACCGGTTGGGTATCGCGGTACCCGACGCGCGCGGCTTCGACACGGTGGAGGCGATCCGGGCCATGCGCGACGGGCGGGCCCGCGTCTTCGTCGGCCTCGGCGGCAACTTCGCGGCCGCCACGCCGGACACGGCGGTCACCGAGGCCGCGCTGCGCTCCTGCGCCCTCACCGCGCACGTGTCCACCAAGCTCAACCGCTCGCACCTGGTACCCGGCCGAACCGCGCTGATCCTGCCGTGCCTCGGCCGCACCGAGCGGGACCGGCAGCGTGGCGGCGACCAGTTCGTCACGGTCGAGGACTCGATGTCCTCGGTACACGCCTCCCGCGGGTCGCTCGATCCGGCCTCGGCCGACCTGCTGTCCGAGGTGGCCATCGTGTGCCGGCTCGCCGCCGCCACGCTGGGCCCGGACTCGGTGGTCCCGTGGTCGCTGTACGAGTCGGACTACCGGGCCATCCGCGAGGTGATCGCCGCGGTGATCCCCGGGTTCGCCGACTACGAGGCGCGGGTGGGCCGGCCGGGCGGCTTCACCCTGCCGCACCCGCCCCGCGACCGGCGCCAGTTCACCACCGCGTCCGGCAAGGCCCGGCTCACCGTCAACCAACTCGCGCCGCTGCGGGTACCGCCCGGACGGTTGCTGCTGCAGACGGTACGCAGCCACGACCAGTACAACACCACGATCTACGGGATGGACGACCGGTACCGTGGCGTCCACAATGGACGGCGGGTCGTCTTCGTGCACCCGGACGACCTGGCCGCGCTGGACATTCCCAACGGCAGCAACGTGGACATCGTGTCGGAGTGGGAGGACGGGGTGGACCGGCGCGCCAAGTCCTTCCGCGCGGTGTCGTACCCGACCGCGCGGGGCTGCGCCGCCGCGTACTTCCCGGAGGCCAACGTGCTGGTACCGCTGGACTCCACGGCCGAAGGCTCGAACACTCCCGCGTCGAAGGCCATCGTGGTACGCCTGGAGCGCGCCTAACCGATGAAGTGGCCTCGCCTGCTGCTCTCCTTCGGTGGACTCGTCCTGCTCGGCATCGCGGCGGGGGCAGGCGGCGTACTCATCCCGAGCCAGATCAACGACTACCGGGTCGACAAGGTCACCATCGGGCTGCTGTTCTTCAGCTTCTCCGCCGGGTACCTGCTGTCCGGGCTGGCCAACGGCGCACTCGTCGCGCGACTCGGGGTACGCGGTCAACTCACCGCCGGTACCGCGACCTACGTGGCGAGCGCCCTGGCGATCGGGGTACGCCCGCCGTTCGTACTGCTCGTCGCGCTGTCCGTGGTGTCCGGCGCGGGCTCGGGCGTCATCGATGCCGGGTTCAACGCCTTCGTCACCAGCATGCCGGACCACACCTCGCTGCTGAACTACATGCACGCGTTCTTCGGCGTCGGCGCGCTGATCGGGCCGCTGCTCGCGTCGAAGATGCTCGTCGCCGGGTTCCTCTGGCAGGACGTGTACCTGGTCCTCGCGGCGATCGCCACCCCGCTGCTGATCGGCTGCGCGACCCTGCTGCCCCGCCGGGTACCGCCGCCACTCGACGCCGAACCGGGTGCGCCGCTCGCCCAGGCGGTACGCCGCCGCGCCGTCTGGTACGCCGCGATCTTCCTCTGCCTGTACGTGGGCGCCGAGGTGAGCGTGGGCAACTGGGGGTACAGCTTCCTCACCCAACTGCGCGGGCAGGGCGCGCTGCTGGCCGGTTCGGTGGTCAGCGTGTACTGGCTGGGCCTCACCCTGGGCCGGTTCCTCATCAACACCGTCGCGAGCCGGGCCGGTGTCGGCGTGGCCGCGATGATGTACACGTGCCTGGCCGGCATGGCGGTGGCGGTCCTGGTGGCGTGGTGGGGACCCGGTCCGGCGCTGGCGATCCTGGGCTTCGGGCTGCTCGGCTTCTTCCTCGGTCCGGTGTTCCCGACGACCGTCGCGGTGATGCCCCGGCTCACCCCCGCCCGCCTGGTACCCAGCGCGGTCGGGTTCCTGGTGGGCATGAGCGTGGTGGGCGGCGCGGTGTTCCCGTACGTGGCGGGTGCCCTGGCGCAGGGGCTCGGCCTCGGCTCGCTGATGCCGTACCTGCTCCTGCTGGCGGCGCTGCAGGTGGGCGGCTGGTGGGTGATCGCCCGGCGGCTGCGCGCCGCCGCTCAGTCGGGTGGTTCGGGTGACGCGGGTATCGCGCTGTCCCCGGCCGAGTCGCCGGCGGGCTTCCCGGGTGCGGCGGCCGGGCCGGGGTAGCCGCCCGC
>DATEJJ010000107.1:0-6152 GCA_035278125.1 Rugosimonospora sp. | reverse complement strand
GCCGGCCCAGCCTCTTCGCGTACGGCGCGGCGGCGAGCACCAGCGCGGCGGCGCCGTCGGTGGTGGGCGAGCACATGGGCAGGGTCAGCGGGGCGACGACGGTACGCGCGCCGAGCACCTCCGCGACGCTCTGCGGCTGCTGGTACTGGGCGAGCGGGTTGAGCGACCCGTGCCGCCGGTTCTTGACCGCCACGGCGGCGAAGTCCTCGACGGTGGCACCGTACTCGGCGAGGTAGTGCCGGCCCTCCTCGGCGTACACGTCGATGAAGACGGAGTTGGTCGCGGGACCGGCGGTGGCCGCGGCACCCGTGACGTCGGTGGCCCCGCCGAGCGCGGCCAGCGCCCGGCCCTTGTCCCGGTGCGACATCTTCTCCACGCCGAGCACGAGCGCGACGTCGCAGCGCCCGGCGAGGATCGCCTCGACCGCGAGGCTGGCGGCCGAACTGCTGGAGGCGCACGCGTTCTCCACGTTGACCAGCGGGACGCCGGCCAGCTCGGTGCCCTGCAGCGCCACCTGCCCGCGGATCATCTCCTGGCCGGAGACGAGACCGGCCGCGGCGTTGCCGGCGAAGACGCGCTGCACGTCGGCGGCGGCGATACCGGCGTCCTTGAGCGCGAGCTGGACGACGTGCTCGACCATGCTCCGCTCGCTGCGGTCCACCATCCGTCCAAAGGGGACCATGCCGGTACCCACGATCCGTGCGGTGCTCATGCGCTCGCCAGCCGGAACCAGGCCACCGGGCGGCGCTCGATCTCGTCCCCGGTGGCGCCGTGGAACTCCACCCGCGCGTCGCACGCGTACCGGCCCCAGTCGCCGTCCGCGTCGGGCCAGAGCCGGCCCAGCAGCTGGACGCCCGCGTCGAGCTTGACCACACCCACCGCGTACGGCACGTCGTCCTCGAAGCCGGTGGGCGGCCCGAGCCGGTGTACCGCGAAGCTGTGCAGCACGCCCGTCCCCGGTACCCGCGCCCAGCCCAGCTCCGTGCCGTAGCAGAACGGGCAGGCGTGGCGCGGGTACATGATGCTCCGGTCGCAGGACCCGCAGTGCTGCGCGACCAGTTCCCCGCGGCGCAGTGCCGCGTAGTACGGCCCGGTCAGCCCGTCCATCCCGCCCCCTCCAGCAGCAGCACCTGACTGTCCATGTAGGTCCCACCCGAACCGCCGCAGACCGCGCGCCGGGCACCCTCGACCTGGCGCTGCGGCCCGGCCCGGCCCAGCAGCTGCCGGACACCCTCGGCGAGCAGCGCGGTACCACCGCCCACCCCGGTGTGGCCGGCGGAGAGCAGCCCGCCGTTGGTGTTGACCGGCAGCCGGCCGCCGGGGGAGAAGTCACCAGCGGCGAACAGGCGCGCGGCCTCACCCCGGGGCGCCAGCCCCAGACCCTCCAGCCCGCTGGTGAGCACCGCGGCGTACGAGTCGTAGACCTCGGCCAGATCGGCGTCCCCGGGCCCCCAGCCCGCCTCCCGGTACGCCGCCGCCGACGCCTTCTCCCAGCCGAGCACGGCGAGGTCGGGCTCCTGCCCGATGCTGTAGTGCGAGACGCAGCCGCCCGAGCCGGCGACCCGGACCCAGCGGTCGTGGCCGAGCCGGCGCGCGTTGCCGGCGCTCGTCAGCACCAGCGCGACCGCGCCGTCCGCGAGCATCGGGCACTCCAGCGCGTGCAGCGGGTCGGTGACCACTTTGGACGCCAGCACCTGCGCGACGGACAGCGCCCGGTCCCGGTACATGGCGTTCGGGTTGAGCCGGGCCCACTGTCGCAATGCGACACACACCGCGGCCATGTCCTCGGGCGTGGACCCGCTGGCGTGCATGTACCGCCGCTGGATCAGCGCGCCGACCGCGTTGAACGACAGCCCCGTCTGCTTCTCCCACTCCCGGGGTATACCGTTGGCCGTGAGCATGTCGACCATGTCCTTGACCGGCGCCGAGCCCCACTTCTCGGCCTGCAGCACCAGCACGTTGCGGGCGCGGCCGGTGGCGATCAGGCCGGCGGCGTCGCGGATCGTGTTGTCGCTGGTGCTCCCGCCCGAGTGCACCAGGTAGCTGCTCTTCGCCCGCCCGTGCAGCCCCAGCTCCTCGACCACCCGGGAGAACACCAGGTCCGCCTGGTCGGCTGCGGAGTGCAGGCAGGGGATCAGCAGGATGGTGTCGATGTCGGGCACGGCGAGCCCGGCGTCGCGTACCGCCAGCAGCGCGACGGTGACGAGGTCGCCCAGGAACGGGCGGTCGGGGTACCGGCCGGAGGGCAGCTCGCCGACGCCGATGAAGACCGCCTCATCCGTCACCGTCGGCCTCCACGGGAGCGGCGCGGTGGGCGAGCAGCACCATGCGGAACCGCATCACCTCTTCGTCCTTCTGGTTGCTGACGGTGTAGTCGATGCGCAGCGTCCCGTACCGTGGCCGGCTGCCGGGCTCGGCCCCGGCGACCACGGCCCGTACCCGGATGGTGTCACCGGGCCGGACCGGTGCCAGCGCCCGCAGCCCCTGGCACTCGACGAAAGCGACGATCGCGTCGCCGAGGAACCCGGACCGCGCGACCAGCCCGACCGCCAGGCCGAAGGTGAGCGGGCCGTGCGCGATGCGACCGCCGAACCGGGTACCGCGGCAGTACTCCTCGTCGGTGTGCAGCGGGTAGTGGTCGCCGGTCAGCCCGGCGAACGCGGTGATGTCGCCGGTGTCGACCGTCCGGCCCGGGGTGCGTACCTCGTCGCCGACGGCGAAGTCCTCGAAGGTGTGGCGCAGCCGGTTGAACGGCGTGGCCGCGACGGTGCTCATTCGCCCAGGGTCAGCGCGGCGAGCGCCTCGTGCGCCAGGCCGAAGCCGAGCTGCTCGTGGAGCAGGCGCTTCCACTCGCGGGTCAGCACGGCGCGGGCGTACCGGCGGGCGAGCGGCGGCTTCGCCGCGATCATCCCGGCCAGCGCCCGGGCCCGGGGCAGTACCTCGGGCAGCGGCAGCACCTCGTTCACGATGCCGTACTCCAGCGCGAGCCGGGCGTCCAGCTCCTGCCCGGTGAGCAGGAAGTAGCGGCCCCGCTGCGGGCCCAGGATGTGCGTCCACACGGTGTGCGCGCCGTCGCCGGGCACGATACCGGCGGGGAAGTGCGGGCCGTCCTGGAACCGGGTGGTGTCCGCCGCGACCGTGATGTCGGACAGCAGCGGGATCTCGGGGTGGATCAGGGCGGGCCCGTTGATCGCCGCGATGACCGGAACCTCGATGGAGATGAGGTTGGTCAGCAGCCGCTGGCCCTCGAAGATGATCTGCGACCAGTCCGACGCGGTACCCAGGTTGAAGCTGGAGAAGTCGATCTCCGCGCAGAACGCGTCGCCGGTACCGGTGAGGATGACGGCGGAGTTCTCCGGGTCGGTGGCCACATCGGCGAAGCAGTAGGCGAGTTCGTCGTGCATGCGCGAGGTCCACACCGCCGGCTTGTCCCCGGTGTGCAGGGTGAGCTGCAGGATCCCGGCACCGTCCCGCGCCATGCTGATGGTCTCGTACCTCGTTGCGTAGTCCGCGAAGGACGGTGCGATCGGCGGCATCGGGTCACGCCCCTTCCGAATGAACAATCGTTTGTTTGAGAACGTACGCCGCGCGGCTCACGAGCGCAAGCGCCGGTCGGGTGTCCACAGCTTCGTCCGGGACGCGGTGACCGCCACCGTCCGCACGCCGGGCAGTCCGGTGAGCACGTCCCGGATGTACCGCTGCAACCCTCCGAAGTGGACACACGAGGCGTCGGTCAGCACCAGCTCCACGCGGACGTGACCGTCGTGGCACTCCACCCCGTCCACCAGCCCCATCGCCACGATGTCGTCGTGCCGGCGCATGAGCAGGGCGCACGGCTCGGGTACCCGGCGCAGGTGGTCGCGGATCTCGGCGGGGGTGGGCATCGCGGTCACCGCCGTACCGCCTCGCGCAGGCGGCTCCACGGGCGGGTGGTACCGGCGGCGCGCTCCCGGGCGAACCCGTCGCCGGCGGTACGCTCGCGCACCGTGGACTCGTCGATGCCGTGCAGGCGCAGCGCGTTCCCGCCGAGGATCAGCCGCCGGTCGGCCGCGGTCAGCTGCGGGCAGCCGTACTCGGCCAGCGCCCCGGCGTCGAACTCGTACCCGGCGAAGGCGTCGAGCAGGGGAGCGGGGTGCGACAGGTTGGTACCGCTGCCGAACAGCAGCTGCTCCACCCGGCAGCTGCGCAGCAGGGTACCCAGTACCCGCGCGAAGGCCGCGGGCCGCACGACGGCGTAGGCGAACACCGACTCCAGGGTGGCGTACAGGTTCCGGTGGCGGGCGAGCAGTTCGGCGGTACGGTCCAGGAACGCGGCGCCAGCGTGTACCAGGAAGAAGTTCAGGTCCGGGAACCGTTCCAGCGCGCCGCCGACGTCGTCCACGTCGAACGCGCCGCGCGGCGCGGGCGGCAGCCACAGTGCCTTGTGCACCGCGACGTTGCGGATACCCAGATCGCGCGCGGCCTCCAGCAGCGGGGTGGCGAAGTCCGGACCGTCCAGCCGCCAGCCGGTACCCGCGCCGCCGTAGAAGAACGCCGGGTACAGCTTGAGCCCGTCCACGCGCAGCTCCCGTACCTGCCACTCCAGCTGGTCGATGGCGGCACCGGTGACCGGCGTGTCCACGGTCGCGTACAGCCGGAACCGGTCCGGGTACCGGTCGCGGTACGCCGCGGCGCGCTCGGGCGCGGTGACGTCGCCACGGCAGAACCCGAGGTTCGGCAGCGCGTGGATGATGGCCAGGTCGACCGGGCTCTCCACGAACAGCGAGCCGGCGACCGCGTCGAACGGGAAGTCGGTGAAGAACTCGTCGCGCCGCAGCAGGTGCGACGGGTGGTGCGGCCCGGTGGCCAGCACGTGCGCGGCGTACACGGCGTCGAGCTGTTCGCGGGCGTGCGGGTTCTGGTTGGCCGGGTCGAGGTTGTAGGGGTGGACCACGGCATCCACCACCACCGCGCCGTCGAGCACGAAGGGCCTCCCGTACAAACAACTGTTTGTTTCTACGCTCGCACGCGCCGGGCCGGGCGTCAAGACCGGGCCGGCACCGTGGCGGGCAAGATGCCGCGCAGCAGGCCGTCGGCGATGTCCCGGGCGATCTCGTCCGGGGTGGCGCGGCCGGTGGGGGAGAACCACTCGGGGGTCCAGTTCAGCGCACCCAGGATGCTCAGCACGGTGACCCGGGCGTTCAGGTCCGGGGTGAAGGCGCCACCCGCCATGCCCGCGCGCACGGTGCGCAGGAAGAATTCCTCGTAGCGGCGGCGCTTGTCCAGCAGGCGCTGGCGGTGCGCGCCGCCGAGGAAACGCCATTGATGGAAGACGATCAGTGTGCGCTGCGGGTTGTCCGCGACGATGGCGAGGTGGCGGCGGATCGCCTCGCGCAGCGCCGCCTCCGGGGCGTGGCCGCCCGCCTCGATGTCGTCCACCGCCGCGTTGAACCGGTCGACGCCGCCCTCGATGATCTCCAGGAGCAGCGCCTCCTTGCTCTCGATGTGGGCGTACAGGCTGCCGGGCAGGATGCCGACGGCGCGGGCGAGGTCCCGCATCGAGGTGCCGGTGTACCCCCGCTCGCCGAAGAGCCGGGTCGCGGCCGTGAGGATGGCCTCGCGGGCCGGGGAGCGCGGCTCGGCGGGGGGCTCGACGGTCACCAAACAAGTGTTTGTCTTGACCCGCGCCGTGTCAATCCGGGTCCCGGATGGCGGCGTACTCCAGCGCCCACCACACCTCGACCAGCGTGTCGGTGTCGGCCAGGTCCGCACCGGTCAGCTCACCGAAGCGGGCCAGCCGGTACCGCACCGTGTTCTCGTGCACCGACAGCGCCTCGGCGGTGGCCGGCACCGAGCGGCGGTGCTGCAGCAGCACCCGTACCGTGCCGAGCAGCTCCCGCCCGGCCGGGGTGGGCGCCAGCTCCGCGAGGTACCGGCGGTACAGCAGCTCGCCCAGCTCCACCTGCTGCCCGACCGCGACCCGTACCGACAGCGAGGAGCGGTCCACCACCCCGGTGCGCCCGTACCGCCGCGCCACCGCGAGCACCCGGGTCGCCTCGGCGTACGCCCGGGGTACCTCCGCCAGCGGGACCGGCCCGGCGACCGCGAGTACCGCGCCGGCCAGCGGCTCGGGGCGCGCGGCCACGATCGCCACCACGTCCCCGTCGATCGGG
>DATEJJ010000106.1:0-4665 GCA_035278125.1 Rugosimonospora sp. | reverse complement strand
GCCAGCACCGCGAGCGCCCTGCTGCTCGCCGGGCTCACGCTGGCGCTGCTGGACGTGGACGCGCGGCGCGGGTACCGGCCGGCGCGCGTGCTCGCCCCGGCGGCCGCGCTGGTCGCCATCGTGGACCTGCTCGGCCAGGTGTACGGGCTGGTGTACCTGTACGGGACGCCCGGCGGCAGCGCGATGACCGTACCCACCTCGCTGGCGCTGGCCGTGCTGTCCGTCGGCATCCTCGCCGCCCGGCCGGGGCGCGGGCTGGTCCGCGTGTTCGGCAGCGACGGCCCGGGCGGGGCGATGGTACGCCGGGTGGTGCCCTCGGCCGCCGCGGTGATCCTCGTGGTGGGCATCGTCGTGGCCGGCGTGGACCGGCTCACCGGGCCGCTGGACGGGCTGGCGGTCACCGTCGCCGCGACCTTCCTGGTGGTCATGCTGTTCCTGGTGCTGGTTCAGAGCGGCAGCCGGCTGGACGAGGCGTACCAGGACCAGCAGGACATCCTGCGGGAACTCGGCGAGCAGCGGGACATGAGCGAGACGATCCTGCGGTCGCTGGCCGAGGGCGTGATCGTCACCGATGCCGCGGGCTGCGTGCTGCAGGTCAGCCAGCGCTGGTGCCAGATCCTCGGGTACCGGCCGGAACAGGTGCTCGGGCACCGGCCACCGTACCCGTGGTGGCCGCCCGACGCGGTCGCCGAGCACGACGCGGAGCGGGAGCAGGTGCTGGTCGCCACCGGGATCCGGGAGTTCGACGCGTACCTGCGGCGCAGCGACGGTACCCGGATCGAGGTGCTGGTCACCGCGGCCCCGGTACGCGACGCGCGGGGCGCGGTACGCATCGTCGTCGCCTCGTACCGGGACCTGACCGAGCGCAACCGGGCCGACGCCGAGCGGCGCCAGATGGCCGAGCAGCTCGACCACTTCTTCGACATGTCCAACGACCTCATGTGCATCGCCGGGCAGGACGGGTACTTCCGCCGGGTCAACCACGCGTGGCAGCGGGTGCTCGGCTACCCGACCGCGGAGCTGCTCGCCCTGCCGCAGGCCGCTTTCCTGCACCCGGACGACGTACGCAGCAGCGTCACCGAGGCGGCCGAACTGGCGGGGGGCGCCGGCAACACGTTCTCCGTCGTCAACCGGTACCGCCGCCGCGACGGCACGTACCGCTGGCTGAGCTGGAACGCCACCCGCGCCCCGCACGAGGACGTCATCTACGGCGTGGCCCGGGACATCACCGCGCAGCGCGAGGCGGACGAGGCCCGGGCCCGGCTGGTGGCCATTGTGGACAGTACCGACGACGCCATCGTCGGGCTCGCCCTGGACGGCACGATCGTCAGCTGGAACCGGGCGGCCGAACGCATCTACGGGTACCGGGCCGGGGAGGCGCTGGGCCGGTCGCTGGAGATGCTGGCGCCCCCGGAGCTGCGGGCCGAACTGGCCGGGCACCTGGACCGGGTGGTCCGCGGCGAGTCGGTCACCGACCACGACAGCGTACGGCTGTGCCGCGACGGTACCCGCGCCCCGGTCGCGCTGACCATCTCGCCGGTACGCGACGCGCACCGCGTCATCGTCGGTACCGCCACGATCGCCCGGGACACCAGCGACCGCAAGCAGGTGGAGGAGGCGCTCGCCGCCGCCCGGGACAACGCGCTGGCCACGGCCCGGCTCAAGTCGCAGTTCGTGGCGATGGTGAGCCACGAGATCCGGACCCCGATGAACGGTGTCATCGGCATGACCAACCTGCTGCTGGACACGCCGCTGCGCCCCAACCAGCGCCGGTACGCGCAGGCCATCCAGACCTCGGCCCGGGCGCTGCTGGCCATCATCAACGACATCCTCGACTTCTCCAAGGTGGAGGCGGGCAAGGTCAACCTGGTGGCCACCGACTTCGACCTCGGCCAACTGGTCGAGGAGGTGCTGCAGGCGGCGGGCGAGGCGGCCCGGGCCCGGCACCTCGAGATCGTCAGCTACTACCCGCCGGAGCTGGCCCGGCCGGTCCGCGGCGACCACGTCCGGCTGCGGCAGGTGCTGCTGAACATGAGCAGCAACGCGGTGAAGTTCACCCGCGAGGGCGAGGTGGTGCTGCGGGTCGAGGCGGCTCCACCGGGCCCGGACGGTATGCCGCGGTACCGGTTCGCGGTCCGGGATACCGGCATCGGCATCGCGCCCGAGGCGGTGGCGCGGCTGTTCGAGCCGTTCACCCAGGCGGACTCCACGATCGGCCGCGAGTTCGGCGGTACCGGGCTGGGACTGGCCATCTCGCGGCAGCTGGTGGAACTGCTGGGCGGCCGGCTGGAGGTGGTCAGCCGGCCCGGGCAGGGCAGCGAGTTCCACTTCACCGTCCCGCTGTCCCCGCCGGCCGGTCCGGTACCCGCTCCCGCCGCCCGGAACCTCTTCGCCGGGCGGCGGCTGCTCGTGGTGGAGGGCAACGCAACCGCGCGCCGGATGCTGGTGGAGCACGCGGGCGCGTGGGGCATGGCGGCGACGGGCGTACCGGACGCGGGGGCGGGCCTGGCCGAGCTGCGGGCGGCGAGCGCGCGCGGGTACCCGTACCAGATAGCGGTGTTGGACGACCACGTGCCGGGGATGACCGGCGGCGACCACCTCTCGGCCGGGGACGCCGCCGTGGTTCTACTGTCCACAGCGGACGGTGACCCGGGTGAGGTGGTGGAGGTGCTGCCGAAGCCGGTCGGGCCGTTCGCGCTGCACGGCTGCCTGGTGCGGCTGCTCGACCCGCAGGCACCGACGAGCGGCGGGGCGCAGCGGGCGGGCCGGGAGCGCTCCCGCGGGCTGGTGCTGCTGGCCGAGGACAACGACATCAACCAGGTGGTGGCGGTGGAGACGCTGGCCCTGCTCGGCTACGAGACCGACGTGGCCGGCAACGGCCTGGAGGCGGTGCGGCTGGCCGGAATGCGGCGGTACCAGGCGATCCTGATGGACTGCCAGATGCCCCGGATGGACGGGTTCGAGGCGACCCGGGAGCTGCGCCGCCGCGAGCCGCCGGGCACGCGGGTGCCGATCATCGCGATGACGGCGGGTGCGCTTCAGGAGGACCGGCAGCGGTGCCTGGACGCGGGCATGGACGACTACCTCGCGAAGCCGATCGACCCGGACGACCTGCGCACCACCCTGGAGCGCTGGACCGCCGCGCCGGTGCGCGCGCCAGTTCGAGACAGCTGCCGTGGCTAGGCCGCGGTGTCCATTGTGGGCGGTCGGGCGCGGATCTCGTACGGCCTGCCGTCCGGCCGGGTGACGCTGATCGTGTTGGTAGCCGGGTCGTAATGGATGGCCACTGTCCTTCGTGGACAGTAGACTCCCACCCGTGACGATGAACTTTCCCGAACCCACCACGCCACTTCCCGGCCGCGCCGAGGTCTTCCTCACCTATCTCGACTACTTCCGCGCCACCGTCATCGACAAGACCGCCGCGCTACCCGACGGCGAGCGCCACACCAGCCGCCTGCCCTCCGGCTGGACCCCACTGGAGTTGATCAAGCACCTGCGCCACGTCGAACTGCGCTGGATCGTCTGGGGCTTCCAGGGCGGCCAGGTCGCGAACCCCTGGGCCGACCGCCGCGACGACCGCTGGTACGTCGAGCCGGGCGAGACCTTCACGTCCCTGGCCGAGGCGCTCGCGACGCAGGGGGCGCACACCCGCGCCGTGGTCGAGGCGGCCGACCTGGCGACCGTGGGTCAACCCGGCCCCCGCTGGGACGGTGCCGATCCGCCGCCGCTGGAGCGCATCCTGTTCCACCTGCTCCAGGAGTACGCCCGCCACCTCGGCCACCTGGACATCGTGGCCGAAATCGCCGGCGGCCCGACCGGCGAGTAGGGGCAGGCGCGAGCACCGTAAGCAGACCAGAAGAGAACCGTAAGCGCGCCACGGCAGAGTTCGACCCGTCAGGCAGAACAGACGACGGCGACGAGGCCAGGAGGCAGCCATGCGGAAGATCATCAACTCGACCAGCGTCTCGCTCGACGGCATCATCGACAACCCGGGCCGCTGGTCGCTGCCCTACTTCGGCGACGACTCGGCCGCGTACGCCACCGAACTGAACGTCGCCAGCGACGCGCTGCTGATGGGGCGGCGGACGTACGAGGGGTTCGCGGCGTCGTGGCCGAACATGGAGGAGACCGAGGGCGAGTTCGCGGTCCGCATGAACGCCATGCCCAAGTACGTGGTGTCCACCACGCTGGAGAAGGCGGAGTGGAACAACACCACGATCATCCGGGACAACGTGGTCGAGGCGGTCACCCGGCTCAAGGCCGAGCCCGGAAACACCATCCTGTTGTACGGCTTCGGCCCGCTCTCGTACACGCTGCTCGACCACGGCCTGCTGGACGAGGTGCACTTCTGGATCCATCCCGTGCTGCTGGGCGCGGAGCACCGCCCGGAGGGAGCCGGCGACGTGCTGCTGCGGCAGGGCGCCCGCGCCAACCTGGAGTTGGTGAAGACGACCGTACTGGCGTCCGGCGTGGTGGTCGCGACCTACCGCCCGGCCACCGGTTGAGCGGGCCGCGGCGGGGCAGGCACGGACCCGGCCGTCCACTGTGGATGGCCGGGCCGCGTCACGGGTCTGCGAGCCGGGCGGCCCGCTCCGGATCGAGTGCGGCGCCCCGCTCGAACTCGGCCGCGTACGACGGATCACCGAGCGCGCCCCGCGCCGCCGT
>DATEJJ010000105.1:0-6408 GCA_035278125.1 Rugosimonospora sp. | reverse complement strand
CGGGCTGCGCGCGTACAACGACTACCTGGCGTGGCTCAATGCGGATCCGAGCCGGCGGCCGGGGGACTACCCGGGGCCGGCGCCGGGCTGACCGGCTGGTCGCTGCGCCGGTGCCGGCGGCCGCCCAGTTGCAGCCCGCTGACCACCAGCGGGAAGTGGCTGAACGCCTGCGGCGTGTTGCCCAACTGCTGGCCCGTCGCCGGATCCCACTCCTCGCTGAGCAGGCCCACGTCGTTGCGCAGCGTCAGCAGGCGCTCGTACAGCTTCACCGCCTCGGCCCGCCGGCCGGTCGCGTACAGCGCGTCGACCAGCCAGAAGGAACACGCCAGGAAGACACCCTCGCCGCCGGGCAGGCCGTCCGCCGACTTCTCCGGCCGGTACCGGAGCACCAGCCCGTCCTCGGTCAGCTCCCGCCGGATCGCGTCGACCGTACCCACCACCCGCGGGTCGGTGCCGGGCAGGAAGCCGACCCGGGGGATCAGCAGCAGGCTCGCGTCCAACTCGGTGCTGCCGTACGACTGGACGAAGCTGCCACGGTCCGCGTCGTACCCGTTGGCGCAGATGTCCGCGTGGATCTCGTCCCGCTTCGCCTCCCACCGGTCCACGTCACCGGGCAGCCCGCTGTCGCGGACCCCGCGCACCATCCGGTCGAACGCCACCCAGGCCATCACCTTGGAGTGCACGAAGTGGCGGCGCGGCCCGCGCATCTCCCACAGCCCGTTGTCCGGCTGCCGCCACGCGTCCTCCAGGTAGTCCAGCAGCGCCACCTGCAGGTCCCACGCCTCGTCGCGCCGGCCGATCCCGGCCTGCCGGGCCAGGTGCAGGCCGTCCAGCACCTCGCCGTACACGTCGAGCTGGAGCTGGTCCGCGGCCGCGTTGCCCACCCGTACCGGCCGGGAGTCCGCGTACCCGGACAGCCACGGCAGCTCGATCTCGGGCAGCCGCCGGGTACCGTCGATCGCGTACATGATCTGCAGCTGCTCCGGGTCGCCGGCCACCGCGCGCAGCAGCCAGTCCCGCCACGCCTTGGCCTCCTCCGCGTACCCGGCCGCCTGCAACGCCTGCAGCGTGTACGTCGAGTCGCGCAGCCAGCAGTACCGGTAGTCCCAGTTGCGCGGGCCGCCCGGCTGCTCCGGCAGCGAGGTCGTCGCCGCGGCCACGATGCCGCCGGTGGGCGCGAACGTGAGCGCCTTGAGCACGATCAGCGAGCGCTGGATCGGCTCCCGCCAGCGCCCGGTGACCGTGGACCGGGCCGACCAGTGCTCCCAGAAGGTGACCGTCTCCAGCAGCGCGTCCTCCGCCGCCTCGCGCGCCGGCGCCCGCTTGTAGCTCGGTGACCAGGTCAGCGTGAACGGCACCCGATCGCCGGCCCGCACCGTGAACTCGGCCACCGTGCTCTTCTCCCGGCCCTCCAGCGGTACCGGCGTGCGCAGGTACACCGCGTCCGGCCCGGCCACCGCCGCCACTCCGCCACCCGGCAACTGGCGTACCCACGGCACGATCCGGCCGTAGTCGAAGCGCAGCCGTACCTCGCTGCGCATGGGTACGGCACCGCTGACGCCCTCCACGATGCGCATCACGTCCACCGCGGAGGTACGCGGCGGCATGAAGTCCAGCACCCGGACGTGCCCCTCGGGCGTGTGCCACTCGCTCTCCAGCACCAGCGTCTCGCCCCGGTACCGGCGGCGCCGGGCGACCCCGCCGCGCTGCGGGGCGAGCAGCCAGCGGCCCGCCTCCGGGGAGTCCAGCAGTGCGGCGAAGCAGGCCGGGGAGTCGAAGTTGGGCAGGCACAGCCAGTCGATCGAGCCGTTGCGCCCGACCAGAGCCGCCGTGTGCAGGTCGCCGAGCAGCGCGTAGTCCTCGATCTTCACAGCTCCAGGACCACCTTCACGTCGTCCGGCGTACGGGTGAACGCGTCCCGGTAGCTCTCCAGCGGTACCCGCCGCGTGATCAGCCGTTGCAGCCAGGACCGGTCCGCGGCGAGCAGCGCCCGGCAGGCCGCGTCGTAGTGCCGGCGGTTGGCGTTGACCGTGCCGAAGACCACGTCGTTCTGCAGCACGATGTCCCGGTTCAGCCCGCCGATGTCCAGCGGCTGGGCACTGCCCACACTGGACACCCCGGTCAGGCAGACGATGCCGTCCACCCCGTTGCGGTTGAGGACGTCCACGACCACCTTCGGTACGCCCGTGCACTCGATCACCAGGTCCGGCGCCAGGCCGCTGTCCGGCAGCGACTCCGGGTGGTACGTCGCGCCCAGCGCGCGTACCAGATCGGGCTTGACGCCTGTGGTGACCACGTCGAAGACGTGCACCGAAAGCCCCCGCTGCGCGGCCAGCAGGGCGGCCAGCAGGCCGACCGGGCCGGCGCCCATCACCACCGCGGTGGCCGGCTGGAAGAACGCCCGCTGCCCGATGCGCTCGACCTGCTCCCACGCCTTGGCCACGATCGTGGTCGGCTCCAGCAGCACGCCCACCTCGGCCAGCGCCGGGTCCAGCCGGACCAGCGCGTCGGGCGCGGCGCGCCAGCGCTGCCGGGCGAAGCCGTGCAGGCCCTTGATGCCGTGCTCGGTATACCCGCCGTTGCGGCACATGTCCCACTCGCCCGCCGCGCAGGCCGGGCAGGGTACCGGGTCGGGGCGCCGGACGAAGCCCACCACGAGGTCGCCCTCGGTCAGGCCGCTGTCCGGCGGAGCCTGCGCGACCCGGCCCAGGTTCTCGTGGCCGAGCACGAGGAACTCCGCCCCGGGCGGCGCCTCGCCGTACTCGGCATTGACGATCTCCATGTCCGTTCCGCATAGGCCGACGGCCACGCCGTCGACCAGAATCGATCCTTCGGCTTCCGCGGGCTCGTCCATGTCCTGCACGCTCAGTGAGCCCGCCACGCCAGGACGTACGGTGAGTGCACGCACAAGATTCAGGGTATGCGACCCGGCGGCTGTTAGCGTGGGCTGCATGTCTGTGCACGAGATTCCGATCGGCGCGCTGGACGGGAGTCCGTGGAGCCTGGCGCAGCTCAAGGGCCGGGCGGCACTCATCGTGAACGTTGCTTCGCGATGCGGTCTCACCTCCCAGTACGCCGCGCTGGAGCGGTTACACAAGCACTTCGCCACGGGCGGGTTCACTGTGGTGGGTGTGCCGTGCAACCAGTTCGCCGGCCAGGAGCCCGGTAGCGCTGCGGAGATCATCGAGTTCTGCTCGACCACGTACGGCGTCACCTTCCCGCTGACCGAGAAGGTCGACGTGAACGGCGCGGACCGGCACCCGCTCTACGCCGAGCTGACCAGGATGGCGGACGCCAACGGCGAGGCGGGCGACGTCCAGTGGAACTTCGAGAAGTTCCTGGTGTCGCCGGACGGCGAGGTGGTCGCCCGGTTCCGCCCGCGTACCGACCCCGACTCCGACGAGGTCGTGGCCGCGGTCACCGCCGTGCTGCCCGGCTAGCCGCCCCGCGTGCGGGCCTGGCCAGTGTGGATTATGGTCACGCTGGCAGGAAAGGATGCGGATGGCCGATGGTGCGGGATGAGTTGAGCCGTGCCGTGCCGGCACCGCCCGATACGGCGGGTGTCCAGCTCGACCAGCCGTTCGACCGCGCCGCGCTGGTCGCGCTTCGCTCCGCCGTGGCCGCGCACGGCGGCAACCTCGGCCTGAGCGGCGAGCGGCTGGACCTCCTCGTGGTGGTCGCGCACGAACTGGCCAGCAACGCCGTACGGCACGGCGGCGGCCAGGGCCGGCTGCGGCTGTGGCGCGCGGACGGCAGCGTGTACTGCCAGGTGAGCGACGATGGTCCCGGTATGCCGGATCCGGAGCCGGACGGCTGGGGCCGCCCCCCACCGGTGTCCGTGGAGGGCGGTCGCGGCCTCTACTTCGTCCATACGCTCGCCGACGGGGTGACCGTCCACAACGGCGACACCGGTGCCGTGGTCACGGCGCGGTTCCGGGTCGGCTGACCCGCAGCGGTACCGACAGCGGCAGGTCCCGTGACGAGGTGCCCGCGAACAGCCGGTACGTGCCGGCCGGTACCACCCAGCCCGCGTCCCAGTAGGCGAATGCCCGCGCGTCCAGGTGCAGCAGGACCTGCCGGCTCTGCCCCGGTGCCAGTGCCACCTTCGCGAACGCGGCGAGCTGGTGCGGCTCGTGTACGACAGTCCGTAGCCGAACGGGAACAGCGCCGGTGTGTCGGCCGGCTCGTCGCTCTAGTCCGGGCGGGGCACGCCGTACTACCGTCAGGTTGTCTGATGGAGGAAGGGGAGCCCCGATGGTGTGGCGTCAGCGTCCGCCGTTCCGCGCGGATCACGTAGGAAGCCTGCTCCGGCCCGATACGGTGCTGCGGGCGCGGGAGGAGCGGAAGGCGGGCCGGGTCTCGGCGGAAGAGCTGCAGGCGGTGGAGGATGCGGCGATCCGGGACGTCGTACGGATGCAGGAGGAGGTGGGCCTGCAGTCGGCGACGGACGGGGAGTTCCGCCGTACCACCTGGCACATGGACTTCATCTACCAGCTCGGTGGCATCCGGCAGACGGACGCGAAGATGACGGTGCGGTTCTACAACGAGCAGGGCACCCTGGAGTTCGCCTCGGCGGCACTGCAGGTGTACGAGCCGATCACACTCCGTGAGACGATCTTCGGGGGCGCGTTCTCGTACCTGCGCCAGCAGACGACGACGGCCGTACCGAAACTGACGGTCCCGTCGCCGAGCATGGTCCACTACCGGGGCGGCCGGGCGGCCATCGACAAGCAGGTGTACCCCGACCTCGACCAGTTCTGGCACGACCTGAGCGCGGCGTACGCGGAGGAGGTACGCCGCCTGGCCGAGCTGGGCTGCACGTACCTGCAGTTCGACGACACGAGCCTGGCATACCTGAACGACCCGAAGCAGCGGGAGATGCTGGCGGCGCAGGGCAGTGACGCGGAGCACCAGCACGAGCGGTACATCCGGCAGATCAACGCGGCGCTGGCGGGCCGGCCGGAGAGCATGGCGGTGACCACGCACATGTGCCGGGGCAACTTCCGCTCGTCCTGGGCGGCGGCGGGCGGGTACGACTTCGTGGCGGAGGCGCTGTTCACGCAGCTGGATGTGGACGGCTTCTTCCTGGAGTACGACGACGAGCGCTCCGGCTCGTTCGCGCCGCTGCGGTTCGTACCCCCGGGCAAGATGGTGGTGCTCGGCCTGGTCACCACGAAGCGGGGCGAACTGGAGAGCAAGGACGACCTGAAGCGGCGCATCGACGAGGCGAGCCGGTACGTGCCGCTGGACCAGCTGTGCCTGTCCCCGCAGTGCGGCTTCTCGTCCACTGTGGACGGTAACACGCTGAGCTACGACGAGCAGGTGGCGAAGCTGCGCCTGATCGTGGAGACGGCGCGGGAGGTCTGGGGCTGAGCCCTACCCCGGCACCAGCTGGGTCAGGATGTTGTGGTCGTAGAGGAGCAGTAGGCCGTACCGGCCGACCAGGTGGCTGGCGGCGGGCGGGCCGAACTGCCGCCGCAGCGCGGCCACCTCGGCCGGGTCGGCGGTACGCAGGTCGACGGCGAGGAACCGGGCATCGTGGCGCGACGGCAGGTACCAGTCGCGCCGCGACTCCCAGTGGTACGGGTGCACGCCGCCGTCGAGCAGGACGGCGGCGGCGGTGACCCGGCCCCCGCTGGCCAGGCTGATGCTGTTGCCGCACCAGTAGGTGGCCAGCCCGAACCGGTACCCGTGCGCGACGAGCCACTCGGCCTGTCCCCGGTTCTCGATGTACCCGACCGGTCCGGCCTGGGACCCGGCCTGCACGGCGACCGCGACGCAGGCGGCCAACAGCGCGGCGACGAGTGGTGCGGCGTGCCGGGGGCGGCGCAGCCGGGGACCCCAGACCCGCCCGCACAGCGCGGCGCCCAGCGGCAGGATGGCGATGACCTCGCGGGCGCTGCCCAGGTTCATGTCCACAGCGGACACCCAGTACGCGGCGGTCACGGTGACGACGGCCACGGCGAGGATCAGCGAGACGCGGTCGGCGCGGCGCCGTGCGGCGCGGTAGCACACGACACAGATCGCGGCGAGCACCACGGGCAGCGCGGCGAGGTGGACCAGCCCCAGCGCGGTGGGCAGCACCCCGCTCTTCTCCGGCAGGTAGCCGCCGTACGCCATCGCGATCAGCCGGCCGAGCAGCTGGGCCCGGTCGTGCCACAGCGCGACCGGGCTGAACTGGGTGGCCGCCGGGTTGACGTGGAAGCCGCCCAGCGCGGTGACGATCCGCAGGAACGCCCAGGAGAGCAGGACGGACACGGGTGCGGCGGCGAGCAGGGCGGCGTCGGTACCGGCCAGCCGGCGCCGCCAGGGCACGCCGGGCTCGGCGCCGTACAGCACCCGCCACGCGCTGGCGGCGACCAGCGGCACCGCACCGGCGAAGGTGACCAGCGGGTCGGCGACCTCGCC
>DATEJJ010000104.1:0-4526 GCA_035278125.1 Rugosimonospora sp. | reverse complement strand
GGCGGGCGCGCCGCGACGCCGAGCCCAGGGCGGCTGGGGCTCGGCGTCGCGGGTGCGGCGCCCCGCACGAGCGCCGCGAGCGGAGAGCTATCTGCGGTACCCGGTGACCGTGCCGATCCACCGGATGAAGTCGCCCGCGTCCTTGCGGAAGTACATCGGGTTCATCAGGTCGAGCTTCCCGGGCAGGTCGCCGTCCAGCTGCGCCCTGGCGTTTCCGGTCGCGTGGCGCAGGCTGAACGTGGTGAAGTGTCGCGCCTTCGTGGTACCCGTACCAAACTCGTTGTTCTCCGGCGCGGACACGTCGACGGCGTCGAACGCCGGGGTGTCCTTCTTCCGCGCCCCCACGTGCGCCTGGTAGCCGGCCCAGGTGAAGGACGCCTTGCCGCCCGACCAGATGATGAACGGGTTGCGGGACAGGCAGCTGGCGCGGTCGGTGATGGGGCAGTACGCGGCGGCGGCGAAGGTGGCGGCGCTCGCCGCCGCACCCAGTCCCGTGACTACCGTCCTGCGCTTCACCGATCGTCTCCCGTTCCCGCCTCCGGCGGTCCAGCCGCCGCCCGGCTGGCCGTCCGGAGACAGCAAAACGGTCCGGGCTACGAGTCCGATGTCCGGTTCCCATGAATCAGCTGTGACCGCGCACCGGCCGCCGGCCGGTGGATCAACTGGTTCGCGCTGCGCAGCACCAGCGGGTCGAGGAAGGACTCCGGCTCGACCGCCGCCGCCGTGCGGATGTCGAGGGTCGCGCTCTCCCCGGGCAGCAGCGTGACCAGCGCGTCGCTCGCGTGCGCGTCGGCGGCCACCCGGTCGGCGAGCACCGTCAGGTCGCGGACGTACGCGCCCGCGGTGACGGTCAGCCGGTACCCGGACGCCACCCGCTCGACCCGGCCGGACAGCCGCGGCTCCGGCAGCGCGGCGGCCACGTCCGCCATGAACTGCCAGTACGCCCGCCCCGCGCCGGTACCCGCCAGGATGAGCTCGCGTGCCGGATCGCCGGGTTCCGCGACCGGGGGTGGCAGCGGGTACGTCGCCGCGCCGCGGGCGGGTACCTCCACCCGGACCGGGTGCTCGGCGAGCACCTGCCCGGCGAAGTCCCGCCGGCTGACCGGTACCTCCGCGCACCAGGGCTCGCCGCTGTCGTTGACCGCGACCAGGGCCAGCCCGCCGTCCCGGGGCTGTACCGTGAGCAGCCGGTCCCGGAAGCTGCGGCGCAGCGCGTACCAGAGCGGCTTGCACCGCCCGTCACCGTCCACACAGGACCACGAGATGACCGGCCATACGTCGTTGAGCTGCCACACGATCGCGCCCATGCAGTGCGGGGTGAGCGAGCGGAAGTGCTCGATGCCGAACGCCACCGCGCGGGCCTGGTTGAGCGAGGTGGCCCAGTGCCAGTCGGCGAAGGTGTCCGGGGCGGGCAGGTGGCCGGCCAGCCCGCGGGCCAGCTTCCCGTTCCCGTCGGCCGCCTTCTGGTGCGCCAGCACGCCGGGCGAGTCGGGCCGCAGCGGCTCGTCGTGTACCGCGCGGGTCAGCGTCGCCCACGTGGGCGGCCCCTGGAAGCCGAACTCCGCCACGAAGCGCGGCGCGTACCGGCGGTACGTGGTGTAGTCCTTCTGGTTCCACACGTCCCAGACGTGCATGGTGCCGTGCTCGGGCAGGTTCGGGTGCCGTTCGGGGTCGAACGAGTACGGCGAGCCGGGCGTGTACGGCCGGGTCGGGTCCAGCTCCGCCACGATCGCCGGCAGCAGCTCGGTGTAGTACCCCCACCCCCAGCTGCGCCCGGCCAGCTCGGGCTGCCAGCCCCAGTCGTGGTACCCCCAGATGTTCTCGTTGCAGCCGTTCCACAGCACCAGGCTGGGGTGCGGGCTCAGCCGGGTGACCGCCTCGCGTGCCTCGGCCTCGACCTCTCCGCGCAGCGGCTCCTCCTCCGCGTACGCGGCGCAGGCGAACAGGAAGTCCTGCCACACCAGCACGCCCAGCTCGTCGCACACGTCGTAGAAGTCGTCGCTCTCGTAGATGCCGCCGCCCCACACCCGCACCAGGTTGACGTTGGCGTCCCGGGCCTGGGCCAGCAGGCGCGCGTAGCGGTCGCGGTCGACCCGGGCGGGGAAGCAGTCGCCCGGCACCCAGTTGACGCCGCGGGCGAACACCCGCGCGCCGTTGACCAGGAGCGTGAACGGGGTACCGGCCGCGTCCGGCGCGGTGTCCAGCGCGACCGTGCGGAACCCGACCCGGCCCCGCCACTCGTCCAGCACGTCCCCGCCCGCGCCCAGCCGCACGGTGACGCCGTACCGGTGCTGCCCGCCGTACCCGTGCGGCCACCACAGCCGCGCGTCCGCTACCCGCACCTCCAGCACCGCCGCGGCGCCCGGCGCCTCCGCCCGGGCGGTGACCCCGCCCACCGTGACGTCCAGCCACAGTGGACTGTCCACTCCGGACGAGCGGGCCAGGTCCACGTGCGCGAGCAGCACGCCGGTGGCACCGTCCACATGCACCAGTGGGCGTACCGACGCGATGCGGGCCACCCGCCACGCCTCCAGCCGCAGCGGGCGCCAGATGCCGGCGGTGGCCATGTCCGGACCCCAGTCCCAGCCGTAGTCGCAGGCCATCTTGCGCAGCGCGTTGTACGGGTGCCCCGGCACGTGCGGCCGCGCGCCCAGGTCCCGGCTGGCCTGCTCGGCCGCGACCGCCGCGCCGGTGAAGGTGACCGCGAGCGTGTTGTCCCCGGTGCGTAGCAGCGACCCGACCGGGAACCGGTAGCCGCGGTGCATGTTGCGGGTACGCGCGATCTCGGTGCCGTTCAGCTCCACGGTGGCGACCGTGTCCAGCCCGAGCGCGACGAGGTCCACCTCGCCCCCGGCACCGGACCAGGGCAGCGTCGTCTCGTACCGCCAGTCCACCCGGCCGATCCAGCCGAGCAGCTCCTCGTTCCGGTCCAGGTACGGGTCGGGGATCAGCCCGGCGGCGAGCAGGTCGAGGTGTACGCAGCCGGGCACCCGCGCCGGTACCCGGACGCCGGCAAGCTCCGCCGGAACCTCGCCGCCCACCGCGCGCACGGTCCAGCCGTCGTGTATGTCCACGCCGGGCATCTTAACCGTTTAAGTCGCCGGCGGGAGGAGCCCGCCCGGGCTCAGAACTCGAACGGATCGAGGTGGATCTGCCGGGGCGGTACCCGCAGCCGGCGCAGGGTCGCGACCGCCGACTCCACCATGCCGGGCGGCCCGCACAGGTAGACGTCCCGCCGGTCCACGTCCGGTACCAGCTGGGTCAGGCCGGTCGGCGTGAACACCTGCCGCACCGCCGGCTCGCTCCGCGGCCCGAGCACGTAGTGCACGCACACGCCGCGCTGTCCGGCGAGGCGGTCCAGCTCCTCGCGGAACACCAGCTGCTCCGGCCCCTTCGCCCGGTAGATCAGCACGCTGCCGCCGGGCAACCGGTCCAGCAGCGCCCGGATCGGGGCGATCCCGCTGCCGCCCGCGATGAGCAGCGCCCGCTCGCAGGTACGCCGCGCCGCGGTGAAGGTACCGAACGGGCCTTCGGCCAGCACCCGGGTACCGGGGCGCAGCCGGGACGACAGCTTGCGGGTGTGGTCGCCGGCGGCGTGCACGGTCAGCCGCAGCTCGTGCCGGTTGGGCGCGCGGGACAGCGAGAACGGGTGCGACTGCCACCAGCCGTACCGGGTGAGGAACCGCCAGCGCAGGTACTGCCCGGGCTGGGCCTGCAGCCGGGGCAGGTACCGCCCGGCCAGGTAGATGGACACGGTGTCCGCCGACTCGGGTACCACCTCGGCCACCCGCAGCCGGTGCCGCACGTTGAGGATCGCCGGCGCGGCCAGGCGCCCCCACAGCAGGCAGCCGACGGTCACCACGTACAGGCCGAGCCAGTAGGAGCGGGCCAGCGGCGACTGCAGGTCGGTACCGAGCGCGAACTGGTGCCCGTACGCCAGCAGCAGCACCAGGTACCCGGCCAGGTGCAGCAGGTGCCAGATCTCGTAGCGCAGCCGCCGGCGTACCGCCCGGATCGCCAGCGCCGCGACCGCGACCATGACGCCGGCGGCGGCGGCCGCGGGGATCACGTCCTGGAACGTGGTGAGGATCGTCCACGCCTGCGCGCCGACGCTGGCACCGTTGTTCATCGCGTACCCGGTGATGATCAGCGCGATGTGCGCCGGGATGGCGATCACCAGGGCCACGCCCAGGAAGCGGTGCCAGCGCATCAGGTCCCGGGCGCCGATCCGGCGCTCCAGCACGCCCAGCCGGCTGATCATCAGCACCTCGACGATGAGCGCGTACCCGCCGGCCAGGCCGGCGATCCGGCCCGCCGCGGTAATCAGGTCGGCCGGCCCGGCGAGGCTGTCCGGCGGCGTGTCCAGCACCCACAAACCGACACTCGCCGCGAGCAGCGCCCAGAACCCGACAACCGCCACAGACCGCGCCAGGCCCGGCCGGCTGACGGGCTGCTCGCCGCCGCCAACCTTCGGCGCCGGCCGCGCTGCCCGCTGGCGCCGGACGGGCTTGCCGCCCTTGCGCTCC
>DATEJJ010000103.1:0-2141 GCA_035278125.1 Rugosimonospora sp. | reverse complement strand
CGGGGCTCGCTGGCACCGGGCGCCGGTGCCGGCGCGGATGGCGCCGCGGACGGGGCCGGGGCCATTGCGGCTCCCGCCTCCAGCGCGGCACGTAGCCGGCGGGCCACCGGGGCTTCCACGGTGCTTGACGCCGACTTGACGAACTCGCCCATCTCCTTCAACTTGGCGAGTACGGTCTTACTTTCGACCCCGAGCTCCTTAGCCAGCTCGTGTACGCGGGCCTTACCTGCCACTGCACTCCTCACTCCGAGGCCGCGCGGGCAGGTACCCGCGTCGACCTCACTTCCGCACTTGAAGGCTGGTCATTTCAGCGACTTCATCGTGTGCTCATGTCGGTCGTCCTACCTTGCTGGGTCGGGTGGGGCGGTTTGCCCCACCGTCGGTGACTGCGAGCCACCCGGCGAGCTGTCCGGTGTCCAGGACACCGGTGACACGCAGTGCACGTCCGAAAACGCGTCTGCGCTCAGCAAGCGCGAGGCAAGCCGGATCGGGATGTAGGTGAACCCCCCGACCCGGCTTTCTGCGTGCCGGGTCGGGTACGAGGAGGATCAGATGATCACCCTCATGCTCTTCCGCGACGATTCGCAGCAACTCTTCGGCTGGCGCGCGCTGCCGGCAACCCACACAGGTGCGTACCGGCGACGCACGTCGTACCACTGCGGAAGTCTACCCCGCCGCGTCGGCCGTTGCCGCGCCCGCCCCGGCGGTACCGGGTTCGGGTGCGTTGTCCGGACGGATGTCGATGCGCCAGCCGGTGAGCCGGGCGGCGAGCCGCGCGTTCTGCCCCTCCCGCCCGATCGCGAGCGAGAGCTGGTAGTCCGGGACGGTGACCCGGGCCGCCTGGTTGGCGGGGTCGACCACCTCGACACGCAGCGCTTTCGCGGGTGAGAGCGCGTTGCCGACGAACGTCGCCGGGTCCTCTGACCAGTCGATGATGTCGATCTTCTCGCCGTGCAGCTCGCTCATGACCGCGCGGACCCGCTGGCCCATCGGGCCGATACAGGCGCCCTTCGCGTTCACTCCGGCCTGCGTGGAGCGTACGGCGATCTTGGTACGGTGACCTGCCTCACGCGCAATTTTCTCAATCTTGACGGTACCGTCGGCGATCTCGGGTACCTCCAGCGCGAACAGCTTGGTGACCAGACCCGGGTGCGAACGGGAGAGCGTGATCTGCGGGCCGCGGAAGCCCTTGGCCACGTGTACCACCACGCACTTGATCCGCATGCCGTGCTCGTACACCTCGCCGGGTACCTGCTCGGCCGCGGGCAGTACCGCCTCCAGCTTGCCCAGGTCGACCGTGACGATGCCCTTCTCGGCACGCGCCTCGTGCGCCTGGATCACGCCGGTGACCAGGTCGCCGTCGCGCCCGACGTACTCGCCGAAGTGCGCCTCGTCGGTCGCCTCCCGCAGCCGCTGCAGGATCACCTGCTTCGCCGTCATCGCGGCGATCCGGCCGAAGTCGTGCGGGGTGTCGTCGTACTCCCTGGTCAGCCCCCCACCGTCCGGGTCGAACTCCTGCGCGTACACGGTGGCAGCGCCGGTCTTGCGGTCGATCTCCACCCGCGCGTGCGGGTGCGCGCCCTCGGTGTGCCGGTACGCGGTGAGCAACGCCGTCTCGATCGCGGCGAGAATCGTGTCGAACGGGATCTCCCGCTCGCGTTCCAGCGCGCGGAGGGCAGCGAGGTCGATGTTCACTCCTCCTCCTCTTCGTCTTCGTCGTCGAGCAGATCCTCGTCGAGCAGGTCGTCGTCGGTCAGCTCGTCCAGGCGGCTGAACTCCACCTGTACCCGCCCCGGCCCCAGGTCGGCGTAGCCGAACTCGCGTACCACCCCGGCCACGTCCAGCGTGACGCGGTCGTCACCGGCCCCGGTGACCCGGCCGGTCAGCCGCTCTGCGCCGGCCCGCACCGCGACCAGCCGGCCGATGTTGCGCCGCCAGTGCCTCGGCTGGGTGAGCGGCCGGTCCACGCCCGGCGAACCGACCTCCAGCACGTACTCGCCGGCGATCAGTTCCCCGCCGGCCCGCTCGGCCGCGTCCAGCGCGGCGGACAGATCCCGGGACAGGTCGGCGACCATGTCCAGGCTGACGCCGCCGTCGCCGTCCACCACCACCCGCACCAGGTGCCGCCGGCCGGCGCGGGA